>CAMPKM010000160.1 GCA_946887155.1 uncultured Gemmatimonadota bacterium | reverse complement strand
GAATCGTGAGGTCGTGAGGTCGGGAGGTCGGGAGGTCGGGAGTCGTGAGGGCGTGAGGGCGTGAGGGCGTGAGGGCGTGAGGGCGTGAGGGCGTGCGGACGTGAGGCGTTGTGCTTTGTGCTATTGAGCTTTCTTCGTGCAGCTGACCTACAGCACTTCGAGGACTCCGGCCGCACCCATGCCCCCACCGATACACATCGTCACCAGGCCGTGGCCGCCGCCGCGGCGACCGAGTTCGTGCACCAGTTGCGTCACCAGCTTGGCCCCGGTGGCGCCCAGCGGATGGCCTAACGCGATCGCGCCGCCGTTCACGTTCAGCCGGTCGTCGGGGAAAGCGAGTTCGCGCTTCACGGCCAGTGCCTGCGACGCAAACGCCTCGTTGAATTCGATGAGCGCAATGTCCGACAGCGAGATACCGGCGCGCTTGAGCGCCTTGGGTACCGCCTGAATCGGGCCGACTCCCATGATGTCCGGCTCGACGCCGGCCACCGCAAACGACCGGAATCGCGCCAGGACTTCGAGCTCGTGCGCTCGTGCGTAGTCGGCGCTCACCACCACAACCGCGGCCGCGCCGTCGGAGTAGGGACTGGCATTGCCGGCCGTGACGCTGCCGCCAGCCTTGAATGCGGGCCTGAGTTTCGCCAGCCGCTCCAGGTTCGTGTCCGTTCGTACGAGTTCATCGACCGCAAACAGCCCCTCAGTGGCGCTCTTCTGCGATCCGGTCCACGTCACACGCTGCACGGGGACCGGAACGATCTGCTCGTCGAAACGTCCCTCGGCCTGTGCCGCCGCTGCCTTGCGATGACTGTCGAGCGCATACGCGTCCTGCTCCTGGCGCGACACCTTCCACCGATCCGCGACACGCTCGGCGGTCAGCCCCATTGAAATCATCGCTTCGGTCATGGCCGGGTGCAGCCGCGTGTGCCAGCCAGACATCGGCACCTGGCTCATCATCTCCACGCCACCGGCGATCATGACGTCGCCCATGCCCGACATGATCGCCTGTGCCGCGCTCGCGATCGACTGCAGGCCCGATGAACAGAACCGGTTCACCGTCGCGGCGGGGACTTCCACCGGCAGACGTGCCCGCAGGACGGCGAGACGCGCGATGTTGAGGCCCTGCGAGCCTTCGGGCATCGCGCATCCCCAGAGTACGTCGTCGATGTCACGCGGATCGACGTTTGCGCGCTTCACGGCTTCCTGTATGACGAGCGCCGAGAGGTCGATCGGATGCACGTTGGCCAGCGACCCGTCGGCCTTTCCCCGGCCCACCGCCGTCCGCACGGCGCTGACAATCACCGCTTCTGGCATCTTCAGTTCCGCAGGGGTTTGCCGTGCTCCAGCATGTGCACGATCCGTTCGCGCGTTTGCTTCGTACCGAGCAGGGAAAGGAATGCTTCTCGCTCGAGGTCGAGGATATCCTGCTCGCTGACGATGCGCGGCGGACCGTCACCGCCGCTCAACACCCAGGCGATCTTGTTGCCGATCGTGACTTCGTGGTCGGTAATGTGGTTGCCTTCACGCATCGCCCAGATCCCGTACGAGAGGTTGCCGAGGGCCTCGCTGCCTAACGCCCTGATGGTGCGCGGGACGGGAGGCGTATAGTCCGGGGCCAGTTCGATGACCCGCGCCTTGGCATCGTTCAACACCCGGTCACGATTCATGGAAATCCGGTCGCCGGCGCGCAACAGCCCGATCCGGCGCGCGTCGAGTGCACTGGCACTCATGGTGCCCATCGAGATCAGCTTGAAGGCACGCTTGACCGCCTCGAACGGGTCGGCCTCCTCGTACGGCTCCAGTTCGTTGGTGAACCGGAAGAGGAGTTGTTTGCATCCGCCGCCGGCGGGCAGCAGGCCGACACCAACTTCCACGAGCCCCATGTACAGCTCGGCGCCGGCCTGGATGCGTGCCGCGTGCAGCGCGAACTCGGCGCCGCCACCCAGCGTGATGCCATTCGCCGCGACCACGACGGGGAACGAGACGCTCTTCAACTGCGACGTCAGGCCCTGGAACCGGCGCACCGCGGTATCGAGCGCGTCCCAGTGACCGGCATCGACTTCGGCCAGCACTTCGACCAGGTTGGCGCCCGCGGAAAACGTTGTCGCGTTCGCGCTGCCTAACACCAGCCCCACGAACCCGGACCGGTTCACCAGGTCGAGTGACTGCTCGATCATGTCGAGCGCGGCCATGCCCAGCGTGTTCATCTTGCCGTGCAGCTTGAGCAGCGCCACGCCGTCACCCACGTCGAGCAGCGTGGCTTCCTTGTTCGACGCCAGCTGTCCGAGCCGCAACTCGACGAGGTCGAGATCCAGCGAGTGCGGAATCGCCTCGATGGGCGCATATTCGCCAGCGGGTGACAACTGGCGAGGTCCGCTGCCGAGTTGGCGATAGAAGCTTTCCCGAACGACCTTGAGCAGGCCCGGTTCGCCCATGCCGCGCTTGGCGAACGCCGACCGCAACCAGTCGACACCGATCGCGTCGTACACCGAGAACGGTCCCATCTCCCACGCAAATCCCCACTCGAGGGCGCGATCGACGGAAGAAATGTCGTACGCGATTTCCGGGGTTTTCGTCAGTGTGTACGCGGCCGTGTCGAGCAGCAGTGCGCGAAGAAACTCGGCATACGTGCCGCCCGCGCTCGTGACACCTTGCAGCCGGCGTTCCAGTGGTTCCTTTCGCAGCGCAGCCAGCTCGCCGAATTCAGGACTCTGCTGCGGCTTGTACTCGCCCGTCCGCCAGTCCAGCGTCAGGATCTGCGACCCTTCCTTGCGATAGAAGCCGGCACCCGTTTTTGCGCCAAGCTTGCCCTGCTTCACGAGGTCGTGGATCCAGCCCGGAAGGGAAAAGTCTTCGCCGGTGGTCGCCGACAATCCCGCTGAGACGTCGAGAAGGACATCGAGCCCGGAGATGTCCGCAGTGCGGAACGTTGCTGATTTCGGGCGCCCGAGGAACGGGCCAGTCAGCGCGTCGACTTCATCGATCGTCAGGCCGAATTCCTCCATCAACCGGATGGTCCTGAACAATCCGTGGAGGCCGAGCCGGTTGGCGATGAATCCCGGGACGTCCCGGGCCAGGATGACTCCCTTACCCAGGTTGCGTTCGGCGCAATCCCGGATCCGCGCGACCACAGTGGGCAGCGTAGCACCCGTTGGTATCAACTCGAGCAGGTGGAGGTGCCGGACCGGATTGAAGAAGTGCGTACCGAGAAAATGCTGGCGGAACCGCTCGCTGCGGCCCTCGGCCAGGGTGTGGATGGGAATGCCGGACGTGTTGGACGTAACGACCGCGTTTGGCCGGAGGATCGGCTCGATGCGCGCAAACAATTCTCGCTTCGGTTCCGTCCGCTCGACGATCGCCTCGATGATCCAGTTGCATTGACTGAGCCGCTCGAGATCATCCTCGATATTGCCGATTTCAACTCGGGCCGCGGACGCCGGGTCGAGGAACGGCGGGGTGCGCGACTTGAGCGCCTTGTCGATCGCAGAGCGGGCGCGTCCATCGCGATCCGGCGAGTCCGGAACGTCGAGGAGGACGACGGGAAAGCCGGCCGAGGCAGCCAGTGCCGCGATCCCGGTTCCCATCGCACCCGCGCCAACAACGCCCAGCCGCGCTATACGCATGCCCGCCCTCGTCATGAAGTGCCGCGAGGAAGATTGGTTCGCGTCATCACTGCGACAAGGGACGCGCAACGCGATAGCGACTCTACCATGCCGGGCGGCGCTCGACTAGGCTCTCAACCATGACGGCGATCGAGCCGGGCACCCCGGCCCCGCACGCATGACTGATCCCCGTGCGCTCAGGATCGAAATACCCGCCTGGGCGGCGGCGCGCGAAACCGATCCCCGTCGTTATGCGACCGACGAAGACCGGATGCGCGTCGCGATCGAACTGGCTGGCGCCAATGTCGCCCACGGTTCAGGCGGACCGTTCGGCGCCGCTGTTTTCGAAACCGAAAGCGGCCGGCTGGTGTCCCTTGGCGTCAACTCGGTCGTGAGACTGAACAATTCGGTGCTGCATGCGGAGATGGTCGCGTTCATGCGCGCTCAGGCCGTGATTGGCGCCTATTCGCTGGCGGCACCGGGGCTCCCGGCTCATACGCTGTACTCGTCCTGCGATCCCTGCGCGATGTGCCTCGGCGCGGCCCTCTGGGCCGGCGTACGGCGCATCGTGTGCGGAGCCACCCGGCAGGATGCGGTCGCCCTCCGGTTCGACGAAGGCCCGGTCTTTCCGGAGTCGTGGCACTACCTCGAGCGGCGTGGCATCGAAGTCGTCCACGGTGTGTTGCGTGATGAGGCACGGGCGACGTTGGAGCAATACCGCGCCAGCGGCGGCGTTATCTACAACGCATGACGACCAGCGCGTCCTGCGTGCGTTCAGGGGTCGGCGCCTTGCTGTTCCTGTCTCTCGTGGCCACCGGCTGCGACGTATCGCTGGCGCAGGAGGATGAACTGGGCGACCAGTACGCGGAATCGATCCGGTCGCAGATTCGCGTGCTCGAGGATTCAACGGCCCAGGCGTGGCTCGACCAGGTCGGTCGGCGACTTACGACGGTCGCTGACCGCGATTCGCGGGATTGGCATTTCTACCTGGTCGACGATACGACCGTGAACGCATTCGCCGTGCCCGGTGGGCATGTGTTCGTTCACGGCGGCCTGATTCAACTCGCCGCGTCCTACTCGGAGTTCGCCGGCGTTCTGGGTCACGAGATCGCGCACGTTACCCTGCGCCACAGCGTGGACCAGATGCGGTCGAGGACGAAAACGGGCGTGATCGTCACGGTGGTATGCGCCGTCGTACAGATTTGCAGTTCCACGGCAGCGCAGATCGCGATCGATGTCGGCGGTCAGGCCCTCTTTGCCAGGTACAGCCGCGATGACGAAGCGCAGGCAGATTCGGCGGCAGTCGGTTACCTGCTGGCGGCGGGGATTGATCCGCGCGGTATTCCGGCGATGTTCGAACGGATGTCGGCGCTTCGTTCGTCCCGTCCCAGCGAACTGGAATCCTGGTTTGGCAGCCACCCACTGGAGGTGGATCGCGTGACTAGAACTTCCTCATTAATTACCAGAATCGGTCCTGCGCGCCTGGACCAACTGGTCGCCGATGAACCGGGCTTTGCCGCATTCAAGGAAGTGGTGCACCAACTTGCGGTGAGTCGCTAGCGACTTTCGGCAGCCGTAGCACCTTCCTGTTGCATTGCCAGTAACGGCCCTTGTTTTGCGAGCCCGGTTTCTTAGTGTCAGTAGGTCGAAAAAGCACTCGCTGTGGCTTGCGGGTTGCGGGCGGATTGCCAGTTGGTCATGCAGGAGTCTTGTCTGTCACAGACGGGCCATCAGTCCACTCTTTCGAAGGGTTTTCAAATAATGCTGGTTCCTGAAGCGCCGCTGGACGCCTACCGATCCGACCTCGCGCGGGACAAGACGCGGGAAGACTTTGGCGGTGCTGATACGGTCTGGCTGCTCAGCGCGCATTGTATTTCGCGCATCTGCCGGGCGACGCCACAGGACCTGCCGACGCTTGGGGCGCAGTGTGCGGCGGCACTTCGGGAGTTTGCCCAGCCTGCAACTGACGGTACGGACATTCCGAAGGTGGAAATCGCGGATCTCCTGCTGGTGGTAGACGGCTTTTCCAACCTGCGGTCGCGGGACGGTGCTGACGCGCTGGCGCGCGGTGTCCGCGGGATGGCTACACGGATGGCATACGCCGGTGCGTTGTCGATGGCCTACACGCTGGTGACGATGACGCGAAAAGTTGCCGGGGAAGCCTGCGACCGTGAACACGGCCTGCTCGCGGCGGATCAAGGGATGATCGCGCGCTTGCTGGGAGATCTCGATGCCGCCGAAGAGATATACAGCGCCGCCGAACGGCTGGGAGAGAAGGCGAAGGACCTTACGGTTCTCGCCCGCGCTTTCATCGGTCGTGGCGTGGTCGATCGCGTGCGCGGGAACTATCCCAGGTCGCGAGTCTTTTTCGAGCGTGGGCTGGAACTGGGCGAAACGGTCGAAGACCGGGAGCTCATGCGTCTTGCGCATCAGGGCCTCACCATTTGTCACGCGATCAGCAAGAACTTCGATCGTGCGCTACAGCATGGCTGGTCGACACTGAAATTGTCCGACGGCGATTCCGGTCGTGAATCAGAAGCGCTCGGAAACCTGGCCCAACTTTGCCTTGACTCCGGATATCCTGCGGCTGCGCTGCGGGCCTACGCAGCGGTGCTGTCTCGCGCCGTTTCGGGGCGGATCGCTCTCAGCGCCCTGGGCGGCGCCGCCATGGCCGCCGCGCAGGCGGGAGATCACAACGTTCTCGCGCGTGTTCGACACGAAGTCACCACGCGTACCAGTACGTCGGGTCTGCCTTACGAGAACGCGCAGGCGCTGTACCAGTTGGCAATGGCGTATGCGACGGTAGGTAACGTCCCGGAACACGAAGACTTCCTTGTCCGCGCGCGCAAGCTTGCTAAAGCGCGCGGATTTTTCGAACTCGTTCACAAGACAGAACCCAGCGTGGTGGCGAAAGCTTTACCACCGGTTGCAGCTTCAGTCACTCTGACGAATCCTTCCCGTGAAGTCGTCGCCCACCTGGCGGAGTTCGAAGTGGGCGACGCGGCGGGAATGCTGGCACTTACTCGCTCGTCCTGACCGTATCCCGGCCCAGGGGATTGATGTAATCACCCATCGGGTTGATGTAGTCACCCATCGGGTTGATATAGTCAGGGTTGGCGCAGGTAGCGTACGGGACCTTGCCCGACGGGCAGGCGTTTTCAAACGCGGCCGGTGCCGTCGGCGACGCACAGGCGGCCAACGCGACCACGGGGACAACGGTGACTACGAGGC
>CAMPKM010000159.1 GCA_946887155.1 uncultured Gemmatimonadota bacterium | reverse complement strand
CCGCGGCCGATCCGCCACAGGTAGACGCCGACGTAGACGAGGAGGCCGATGACGATGCCCGGCGCGGTGAGCTGGCTCGTCTCGTCGTTGAGTTCGCGATGGGCAATGCCGAAGTCCGCCACCATCGCGTGCTCGTCGTCCACGAGAATGTTGGCGGGTTTCACGTCGCGATGGACCACGCCGCGCCGATGCGCATAGTCGAGCGCCGCGCCCATGTCCGCGACCAGCCGCCGCAGTTCGTCGAGGGGCAGCGGACCGGACCGCGCGATCCTGTCACGCAACGTTTCGCCGCGCACCATCGGCATCACGTAGTACAGCCGTCCGTTCGATTCCCCCGAGTCATACAGCGGCAGGATGTGCGGATGCTGCAGTTGCGCGAGGACCTCGATCTCCCGGCGAAAGCGTTCCCCGCCCAGCACCGAGGACGCATCGGCGTTGAGCAGCTTGACCGCCACCGATCGGCGATGCTTGGCGTCTTCGGCGAGGTAGACTGTCGCCATGCCTCCCCGGCCGATCTCGCGCACCACCTGGTAGGGGCCAATATGGGTGCCGTCGAGCGATCGATCCGGCGACCTGCCTAACGCCCCGCGAAGCTGGCCACTGGTGGCGTCCAGCAACGGATGACCGGTCGAGTCGGCCCGAAGCATGTCGGCCACTCGCTGCCGCAGGTCGGGATCCGATGCCGTAACCTCGGTCAGGAACCCCTCACGCTTGTCGGCCGGCTGTTCGAGTACGCGCTCGAAGAGCGCGACCACTTCTTCCCAGCGAGGTTGCGTCATCCGTGCGCTGGATTCACGTCTCTTCCGGCGCGGTCAATCTCGATGGCGAGCCAGGCGCGGGCCGCCCGCCAGTCACGCTCCACCGTCGTCGGGGAGACATTCAGGAGCCGGGCCGTCTCTTCCGTCGAGAGACCGGCGAACATGCGGTGCTCGACGACCTGCGCCCGGCGCGGATCGACTGACGTCAGGCGCTCCAGCGCCGCGTCGAGGGCCAGGAGCTCATCGGACCGGATCGGCGCCGCGTGCTGGGCGTCATCGTACGACATCATGGGAGAATCGCCGCCGCGCTTGGCTGCGACGTCGCGGCGCGCGGCATCGAGCACGATCTGCCGCATCGCTCGCGCGGCGAGAGCAAAGAAGTGCGCTTCATCCTTCCAGGTGGCGCCGGCCGACGCGGAGAGCTTCACGAATGCCTCGTGGACCAGTGCGGTGGTGTTGAGCGTTTCGCCGGCGCGGCCGCCGCGCACCTGGTGCGCGAGACCCTTGAGGGAGGCGTACACGCGTCCGAACGCTACGTCGACCGAGCCGGTGTTCCTGCTTTGACCACTTTCCGCCGCCGAGACGACGGGCCTGGTGGCGCGATCCGGAGGCTCAGGAGACACGGGTCAGTCACAGAGAGGCGTCCGGCAAAACATGGAGTGGCGCAACCTCGCTGGCAACCGGCACTTACGCGGCAATGACGGGTTTACGCGCCTTTCTGCGTGGGCAGGTGTGAGGACCCAACTGGAGTTAGCGGTCGCTCAAGCTCATCACCTGAATGGAGGTACCATGTTACGCGTGATCATGTCACTCTCGGCTGCCTTGCTTCTTTCGGCGTGCGCCGACGACTCCGTCACCAATCCCCGACTGACGCTGGAAGCGTCGCAGGCCGGTGCCGTGAAGCAGTGGGAAAGCAACGCCGTTGTCTACTGGACCGACGCGGCTCGCCAACTCGTCGCATCCAACACGTTCAATGCGTTCCAGGCCATTCGCGGATACTCGATCGTCGCCCTCGCCCAGTACAACGCGGCCATCGCCGCCGAGAATGGAAAAGCGGGAGCGAATCATCCGTCGGTCCACGCAGCCATCGCCGGCGCCTCGGTCGTGGCCCTTCAGTATCTGTTTCCCGCCCAGGCTCAAAACCTCGAACAACAGCTCGACGACTACCTGGGACTGCCGGGCTGGCCTGGTGAGAAACACCGCGATGCGGAAAGCGGAGAAGCAATCGGGCGTTCTGTTGCGGCCGATGTCGTTGCGCGGGCGATGACGGATCGCTTCTTCGATCCCGTTTCGGTTACTGTGCCGACAGGGCCCGGATACTGGTTTAGCGCGACGCCGCCGGCTGGCGCCGGTTTCAGTCTCGCGAAGACGTACTTCCTCAGCAGCTCGAACCAGTTTCGTCCGCAACCGCATCCCGCCTTCAACTCACCGGCGTTTCTCGCGGACTTGAACGAGGTGCGGCAGATCGCGGACACGCGCACGGACGAGCAGGACGCGAATGCCAAGGCCTGGAACCTGCCGGGGGGGACGCACACGCCCGCGGGTTACTGGAACCAGGAAGCGACGACGCTGGCGGTGAAATATCACCTCACCGAACGCGCCACGGCGCACCTGCTCGCACTCATGAACATGGTGTCATTCGATGCGATCGTGGCCGCGCACGAGGCGAAGTACTTCTACTGGCTGCTGCGCCCGACGATGGCGGATGCGGGGATCGTCCCGTCCTTCCCCAACCCGAACTTCCCATCGTATCCATCGAACCACGCCGCGATTTCGGCCGGTATGGCGGTGATCCTCGGCGCGGAATTCCCCGCGGAAAAGGCGCGGCTCGATGCGCTCGCCGAAGAGGCCGCGTTGTCGCGGGTACAGGGCGGCATCCACTACCGCTTTGATGGCGATGCGGGGATCGAACTGGGTCGGCAGGTAGCCGCGTTCGCGCTTCAGAATGACGTGAAAGGACACGAACCTTTCGTCCCGCGCCAGAACTGAAAGCGTGGGATGTCAGAGCTGGGATTCGCCAGCTCTGACATCTCCGGCTGCTGTACGTTCGAGCGGAGAAATCAACGAGCGGACATCGCGCCACCCGTACGCCCCGCCGAATTGACCACGTTCGTCCCGCAGCCGCTCACCACCCATGCGATCGTAGAAGCCTAACGTCGGGTTACTGAGCTCGGCGAAGAGGATGAACGAGTGGATGTCCCGCGCCAGGAATCGCCGGGCGGTTTCGGCCATCATCTTCCGGCCGAGCCCGAGCCCATGATACTCCCATCGCAGGTAGATCTTGCTCAACTGGCCCTCGAATTCCCCCTCTTCGGGCTTGCCCCAGGTGAAGCCGATCAGCCGGCCGTTCCGGTCCTCGAGTACCAGCACGAAATCGCGCCGATCTTCCTTCGCGAAGACCTGGTTCCACTGCCAGGTGCGGGTCGCGATCGTCGGGCCGCGCGACGTGTTGTAGGTCGCGTTCCAGGTCGTGACGTGCAATTCGGCCAGCGCGGGGATGTCGTCTGCCGTGGCGTCACGGAAAACGATCGAGTCGACGGACTCGCCGCGTTCCCGGAGTTGCCCGAGATTTTCCTCGCGTGTCGGACGGCTGCGCGCGTTCCAGGAACGCCTAACGTCCTCGATGCGTGGCTTCAGCCGTTCCCAGAACGTCAGTGGGCGGGAGACGTTTTTCTCGACACGCACCGGGTCCGCAGGTATTCCACGTTCGGGCATAAACCAAGTTTGTCATCGGCTCGACACCGTGTCCACCGACCAGAGCGGCCAGGATCGGTTCCGAGTCAGGAGTCGCGGCGGAAACGCCGGGCGGCCTTCAGGGTGATGTCGAGCAGTGACAGAAACCGCTTCATCGACGCCGCGTCGGCGAGGTTGTGCAGCGGAATCATGAGGCGCCGGTCTGCCTGAAGGTCGAGTCCCGGACTGAGCGCTTCCAATACCTTCTCCGTTGCCTGACGTGCCTTCGCGGGAAGGAGCGCCGAATCACGCGGGAGCACCTCGACCTTGGCGCCGTCCTTCTGGCGAGGCGCGACGCGCCACACCACGACGTCGTTGTCGGGTATGGCATACGAAATCGTCGTGCGTGACTCGTTATGGCGCAGCTCGAGGGCTGGTTTCTGCTTCTCTGACCAGGTAACGAGCGCATCGACGAGCGCCGCAAAATCGACCGACTCGAGCGCCGGCGAAACGTCGTCCGCGACGGCGTCGAGGAACTCCTCGTATTTCGAAGAGGCGGTGGCCATGCCGGTGATACACCGGCTTACAAATTGGGGTCTGACCCCGTTTTCCGGGGGAGCTGGATGACGACGGTGGTATCCGTCCCGGCGGACTCAATCTTTACCTCGCCGTCGTGGGCTCGCACGATCTCTCGAACGATGAAGAGCCCGAGCCCCAGCCCGCGCGCCGTTGCGTGATCGACGCGGCTGGAGCCGAGAAATGGCTCGAACGCATTCCTGCGGATCGACTCGGGCATTGCGCCCTCGTTGCGGACCTCGAGACGGACGCGGTCGGAATCGGTGCCGTCGACGCTTACCACGATCCGGCCCGTGGTGCCATGCTCCCCCGCGTTGCCAACGATGTTGGAGATCACCTGGAGCAACCGCGCACCATCCCACACACCGCTCGCATTGCCCTTCACCTCACACTCTATTGTCCAGTCCGGATGAGCCAGTTCCAGCTCGGCCACCGCCTGCTCGCAGAGTTCGGCGAGGCTCGCCGGGTGAGGGGTGATCCGGATCCCGCCCCCGGATCGCGCGCGAGTGAAATCGAGGAGCTGGTCGATCATGACCGTCATCCGCTGCCCACTCCTGACGATCCTGCCTAACGGCTTGCGCTCGAACGAATCGCTGCCCGCGGTCGGCAACCCTTCCTTGTGCATCAGGAGCGCCTGGGCCGAATTCATGATGGCGCTCAACGGGTTCCGGAGATCGTGCGCCAGCACCCCGGCAAACACCTCGTTCGCCTTGAGGGTATCCTCCAGGCGCGACATCACCCCGAACCGCGTTATCACGGAAGCGAGGTGATTCGCGATCGACGTCGCGACTTCCACTTCATGCGCCTGGAAGCGACGCGGTTCTCCGAAGTACACCATGAACGTGCCGAGCAGTTTTCCGAACGAAACGAGCGGGAAGAAACCGAGGGCACCAATCCCTTCCTGCGCGAACACGGCCCGGAATGGCGCCATCGCCGGGTCGCTGTGCACGTCTTCCACCAGAACAGGCGCGAACGAGGTGGCATCGCGCGACCACGGTGAGTGGCCGTCCATCGCCTGCCGATACGCGTCCGACAGCGCTCGCCAGGCGCGAAAACGCGGACGCCCGTGGTCGTCGGACGTCAGGATGGCCAGTCGTGAGGTTCCCAGCGCCGTTTCGATCGCCTTGAGCGCCGCTTCGTGAACCTCTTCGATCCGACCGGCGGTGCTGACAGCGTGCGCGAAAGCATAGAGCAGGTCGGCGCGAGCGCGCGCCGCGACCGTTTCCTCGAACAATCGGCTGTTCTCGATAGCGACCGCCGCACGATCGGCCAGTTCCTCGAGGAGCGCGAGGTCTTCAGCTTCGTACGTCTCATCGGGAGCGACCCGTATCGCGGTCACCGTGCCGATGACGCGGCCCTGCACTTCCAGTGGCGCTCCAATCAATGCATACGCGGGGTAACGTCGGAAGAAATCCTGATACGCCCGCGGTACCCTCGCTGCAATTTCTTCCGGGTCCTGGCGCGACAGGTGCACGCTCCGTCCCGTAGACGCGATGGTGCCGATGAAGCCTTCGCCCATGGCCACCGGCGTCGACGCCGCCAGTTCCTCCAGTGTCCGGTTGGCCTCCTCGTTGGGATGATGCACGGCCGCGAAATGCAGTTTGCCGTCGAGTTCGAGCAGTGAGACGGTGACGCAACCACCGAGCGTTCGAGACAGTTCGTTCGTTACGGCGCGGATTCGCACCGACAACGCGAGGTCGGTTTCCACGAACGCGCGCGAGAGCCGGCTCATGATCCGCATGCGGTTCGCCGCGGCGTCAGCCACCGAGCGACTCCGGCGCTCGGCGTCAAACAGACGGAGTCGCTCGAGCGCCTGTGTTGCATACCGCGCGATCAGCATGAGGAAGCCGCGCTCCTCACTCGTCAGGCTGCCCTCCGATTCGATCGTCAGTCCGAGCGATCCCAGAACCCTCCCCTGGGCGGTCAGGGGAAGGCACGCGATCTTGTAGCGACGGTCCGGCGTGACGAGCGAGTTCAGGTGCGGATAGGCGCTGAGCAATTCCGCCTTCGAATCGATCCAGATTGCGGCGTTCTCCCGGATGCAATCCAGCGCTGGAAAGCCCGGAGTGGCGTCGAGGGGTACGCTCGATAACTCCCTGTTCGCCACCGCCGAGTAGCCGAAGGACCGCGCCAACGTCACCGTTCCGGCGGCGTCGTCCACGAGCCACAGGCCCGTGCTCGACGCCCCGATTGCTTCGGCAACGCGATCGACGAGCGCCACGTGTACGTCCGCTTCGGAAACCGCATCGGCGATGCCGGCCGTGACACGCAGCAGCCGGTCGGCGCGGTCGGCTTCCGCCGCGCGCAAGCGCTCGAGGGCGCGGCGCTCCGTCGCATCGGCCACGAACGCCACGAACCCGGTCACGTTCCCGTGCGCCGATTTCTTCGGGATGTACGTCGCGTCGACGAACCGGCTGCCACCGTCGCGATACGGCAGTTCAGACTCGAACGAGACAGATGTCCCGGACAGCGCACTCAGGACGTGCGGCTCGATGGCCGCGTAGGCGGCAGGACCGATGACGTCGATCAGTTGCCTGCCGACCAGCTCCTCACAGGGGTGCCCGAACCATCGTTCATAGGCGGCGCTGACGAAGCGGTAGCGCTGTTCGGTGTCGACGAACGACACCAGCACGGGCAGGGCGTCAGTGACGAGCCGGAGCTGCGCTTCACTCGCGCGCAACGATTCCTCTCGTGTCCGTAGTTCCGAGATCGTCGAGCGCAGGGACTTCTCGATCTCCACGCGCCGGGCGATCGCCTGCCATGCGGGGTTCCCGGCGTGATGGGGATCGATCGTCGCGTCGCTGTCGACCGATGATGCCGGAGCAACCAGTCCAACCTCCGA
>CAMPKM010000158.1 GCA_946887155.1 uncultured Gemmatimonadota bacterium | reverse complement strand
CGTCAGGCGGTGGCGGAAGACCACAACCTGCAGGTCGTCACGTTGCTTCGTTCGGCGAAGGACAAGTTCCTGCGGCTGAGCGTCGATGACAGTGTGGAACTGTCGACCGGGTTCCCGAAAACCCGCGAGGAGCTCTTTGCCTACCGCGGCATCATACTCGGCAGCGTCGAAGCCAGCTTCTTCACGGTCGACCAGCTCCGGATGATGTCGGACTTCGTGAGCGTCCGCGGTGGAGGCCTGCTGGCGCTCGGTGGTCGCCGCGCGCTGGCCGAAGGAGGGTTCGCCGGAACGCCGCTCGCGGATGCGCTGCCGATCGAACTGGGCCCGCCCGCCGGATCCGATTCCGGGGCCACGGAGATCACCCTGACGCCGACCGCCGCCGGCGTGCTGCACCCCGCCACGCAGCTCGCACCTAACGATTCAGCCACGTCGGCACTGTGGCGGCAGATGCCGCCACTGACGTCCGTCAATCTCGTCGGCCGCCCGAAGCCCGGCGCGACGGTTTTGCTCGAAGGCCACGCCGAAGGGGACCGCCGCGCGATCCCCACCCTGTCGTTCCAGCGGTACGGCCGCGGAAAGGCGATTGCGTTCGCGGTGCAGGACTCCTGGCTCTGGCAAATGCACCAGATGATCCCGGTCGAGGATCAGCGGCACGAGACGTTCTGGCGCCAGCTCCTCCGCTGGCTGGTGAGCGACGTGCCGAACCGCGTGGATGTCGTTGCCACGGGTGAAGGGGCGGTGAACGAAGGGATCCCGTTACGGGTGGTGGTGTCGGACAGTGCCTATGCGCGATCCAATGGAGCATCGGTCAGCGCCGAGGTGGTTGCTCCGGGCGGCGAACGCACGCAGTTGCCGTTCGAATGGGCGACGGACCGCGATGGCGAATA
Organism: uncultured Gemmatimonadota bacterium; assembly: GCA_946887155.1. The sequence continues at coordinate 5,971 of CAMPKM010000158.1, read as the reverse complement.
CGCGGCGATGATGGTGCCGGGGGTGAACGGGGTGCACACGGTGAACGTGCTGGCCGCGCTCGGGAAAGACACGATCCGCTCGACGGTGGGGTACGTCCGGGTAGCCGATCCGACAGCCGAGTATTTCGGTGCACAAATGCGGCCGGCGGTGTTGAAGCAGTTCTCGGACGAGACCGGTGGAAAGTTCTATCGACCGGCGGAGGCTTCACGATTGGTGCAGGACATCGTCTACACGACGAGCGGGGCCACAGAAGTGCAGCGCCTGGATCTCTGGGACATGCCGATTCTCTTCCTGATCCTGCTCAGCCTGTTGGGTGCCGAGTGGTTGTATCGGCGACGCCGGGGGTTGGCGTGAAAATGATCGGGGCTGCGTTCGGGGGATGCCGTCCATTGGCCGGCCTGATGGTATCGTTGTTGTTGGGGGGGGGCCCCCGCGTTGCAACGGCGCAGGAACCCGCGCGGACCCACGTGCTCATCGTGACCGGCGCCAGCGGCGAACCGCAGTTCGCCCAGCAGTTCCACGCACTGGCCATGAGCATGCGCACTACCGTCACTGGCAAGTTTGGCGTACCCGACTCGCAGGTGATCTATCTCGCCGAGCAGACCACACCGGATCCACGGTCGATCTCGGGCCGTTCAAACAAGGAAGGCGTGATCCAGGCCATCGATCGCATCAAGGCGCGTGCGAAAGCGGGCGACGCCGTCCTGATCATGCTCATCGGTCACGGGACGTCGGATGGCGACGTGTCGCGCTTCAACGTCCCCGGCGCCGACATGAGCGACGCCGACTTCAAGATCCAGCTCGACAAGCTCTCGAACCAGTCGGTGGCGTTCGTCAACGCCGCCAGTGCCAGCGGCGATTTCGTGAAGACGGTGTCGGCGAAGAACCGGGTAGTCGTGACCGCGACCAAGTCCGGCTTCGAGAAGAACGAGACGATGTTCGCTGAGCACTTCATTACAGCGTACGCCAAGGAAGGCGCCGATACGGACAAGGATGGTCGCGTGTCGTTGCTCGAGGCATTCATTTATGCCCGTCACGAAGTCGAGCGAGCCTACCAGGGCGCGAACAAGTTGCTGACCGAACACGCGATGCTCGACGACGACGGCGATGGAGCGGGACGCGCGGACCCTGGTGCCCGCGGTCCCGACGGTGCGCTGGCCAGCAAGTTCTTCATCCAGTCGGCCGCTGGATTGAACGCGGCCGCCGCGTCCGATCCGCGCGCGGTCGCGCTGCTCGCCACGCAGGCGAAGCTCGAGTCACAGCTCGATTCCTTGCGCCTGGCCAAGGGCATCATGTCCGACGCGGAATACCAGAAGGCGCTGGAAGATCTCCTGCTCAAGATTTCCGAAAACGCGAGCGCACTGCGCGCACTCGGGGTGCGCAAGCCATGACGCGCCGCGGGATGTCCTGGATGGTGCTGCCGCTCATCGCACTCATGGCCGCACCAGTGGCCTGCGCGCAGGAGTCCGCGGCTCGTCAGGCGGCAACGGCGAGTGAAGCGTTGCGCACCGGCCAGTATGACGATGCCATTCGCATGGCCCGCGCCGACGCGGCTCGCGAGCCGGCGAACAGCGTGCCGGTTCGCATCCAGGCGGATGCGTTGCGAGGCACGGGCAAGTACGCCGAGGCCGAGGACGTCCTGCTGGCCTTCACGCGGGCACAGCCAAACGATGCGTCTCTGTGGAACGACGTGGGAGAGGTGCAGAAGGAACGCGGGAAACTGACGGAAGCCGAGGCCTCGTTCCGCAAGGCAGTCGCCGGTTCGGCGCCGGATTCGCTGACCGCCCAGGTCAACCTGGCCATCCTCCAGTTCGAGCGCGGCGAGATCGAACAGGCCATGCCCGCCTTCGATCGTTTCATCGACATCTACAACGCGCGCCGTCGGGAGCTTTCGCCCTCCGAGCTCGAGGCAGTGGGCGTCGCGGTCCGCTACCTGGGGCGCGACAATCCGCAACTGTACAAGGACGCGATGCGCGCGTTCGACGAGGCCATTGCCGCCGATTCGTCCGATCTCGACCGCCGCGTCCGGTTGGCCGAGCTGTTCCTGGAGAAGTACAACGCGACCGAGGCGCTGGCGACGCTGCAGGGTGTGCTGGCGATCAATCCGCGGCATGCGCGGGCGAACTACGCGATGGCGCAAGTCAGGGTCTTCGACGAGCTCGAAAACCCGGCACCGTTTCTCACCAAGAGCCTCGAAGTCAATCCAGTACTCCCCGAATCACGGGCGCTGGCCGCGACGTTGCTGATCGACCTCGAGCGATATGACGAGGCCGCAGCCGAAGCGCGTCGTGGACTCGTCGCCGACTCCACGGCCCCAGCGGCGCTGATCGCACTGGCCGCGGCTCAGTATCACCAGCACGACACGACCGCCTTCCGTGCCACGCTGGCCAAGGTGCATGCGCGCCAGCCGAAGGCCGCCGACGCGGAAGCGGCACTGGCGAACATTGCGGCCCGGAGCCGGTTGTACGACGATGCGGTGCGATTTGCGCAGGCCGGCGCCGATCGCGACCCCAAGTCCGCGCGGGCGCTGTCCTACCTCGGCATCAACGCCCTGCGCACTGGTGAGATCGAGCGCGGTCGCGCGGCGCTCGACCAGTCATTCAAGCTCGACCCGTACGATCCGTGGTCCAAGAACACGCTGGACCTCCTCGACACGTTCAAGGAATACAGCGAGATCCGCACACCGCGATTCGTGATCATGGTCGAGAAGAAGGATGCCGACCTGTTGCAACCGTACGCGGAATCGCTGGCCGAGGAGGCGTACGACTCGCTGGCGGCGCGCTACGGCTTCCAGCCGCAGCCGCCGATCCGCATCGAGATCTACCGGTCACACCAGGACTTCTCGGTCCGCACGGTGGGCCTGAGCGGGCTCGGCGCGTTAGGCGTGAGCTTCGGCCGGGTGGTGGCGATGGACTCGCCGGCGGCCCGCCGCGTGGGCGAGTTCAACTGGGGCAGTACGCTCTGGCACGAGATGGGCCACGTCTTCACGTTAGGCGCCACCGGCGGCCGCGTGCCGCGCTGGCTGTCGGAAGGGTTGTCGGTGTACGAGGAACGCCGGGCCCGGCCGGGCTGGGGCGACGACCCGACGCCGCTCTTCTTTGCCACGTATGCCGCCGGACAGTTGCCGAAGGTGAGCCGGCTCAACGACGGCTTCATGCGGCCGGCGTTCCCGATGCAGGTGCCGCTCTCGTATTTCCTCGCTTCGATGGTCGGCGAGATGATCGAGACCGAGCGCGGCATCGGCGCAATCCGGTCGATGCTCGACGGCTACAAGCGCGGACTCTCGACCGAGCAGGTGTTCCGGGACGTGCTCAAGGTGGAACCAGCGGCGTTCGACGACCAGTTCGACAAGTGGCTGCGTACGCGCTTCGAGAAGCACTTCGATGCGATCAAGCCGGCCCTTCCGGTCACCTTGGGTGGACAACGCAGGGCAGGGGGGGACGAGATCCCCATCACCGGTCCGTTCCTCGAATCCCTCGATCGCGGGCGGGCCCTCATGGAAGAGGGAAAACTCGACGAGGCCATCGCGGAGCTGAAGAAGGCCAAGGAGATGTTCCCCGAGTACGCGCAACCCGACGGCCCATATGCGTTGCTGGCTGCCGCGTACACCCAGAAGAACGACAAGCGGTCGGCGGCTGCCGAGCTGACGGCGATGACGATCATCAATGAAGAGGCATTCACCGAAAACATCGCGGCGGCAGACGCCATGCTAGAGTTGGGCGACAGGACGGGAGCTTTTGCCGCGCTCGATCGCGCTGTCTGGATCAATCCCTTCGACCAGGCCGCGCACCTGAAGCTCGCGGAACTGGCGGCCCAGATGACCGAACGGCTCATCGCCATCCGAGAACGCCGGGCGTTGCTGGCGCTGGATCCGACCGATCGGGTGGAGGCGCTCTATCAGTTGGCGTTGGCGTACGCGGAGGCCGGTGACACCGTGTCGGCCCGACGCGAGGTGCTACGGGCGCTCGAGCAGGCGCCAAATTACAGCAAGGCACAGGAGCTTCTCCTGCGGCTCCGATCTCCCCGTCCACCGGATCCCGAGTGATTCACAAACCATTTCTTTTTCTGGGCGTCGCGACCGCGGGGGCGCTAGCTCCACTCGCGTTGCCGGATACGGTCGAGGACGAGCACCACTGCTATCAGCAGTGGGATGACGTGTCGACCATCGACAACGCCGCGTACGACGGCCGGTTCACGTTTTTCCGCGTTCGCTTCGAGCCGGCGTACGGCGGAGGAGGCCGTGGATTCGGGCGACGCGGGGGCGGGGACAAGAAATGGGATCACGATACGCCACGGGCCGAGCGGCACTTCATGAAGATCCTGGAAGAGCTGACGACGCTGCGCCCGAAGATGGATTGCGGGGCGGTGTACGCCTTTGGCGAGGCGGAAAGCTTCAAGTATCCGATGGCCTACGTATCGGAGCCTGGCTTCTGGACGATGGATGCCACGGAGCTCAAGGGCATTCGCGATTATGTCTCCAAGGGTGGATTCATCATCTTCGACGACTTCGAAGGACCGCACTGGTACAATTTCGAGGAGCGTTGGCGGGAAGCGTTCCCCGATATCCAGCTGCAACCGATTCCCAAGACACACGCCATCTTCGATGCGTTCTACGACATCCGTGACATCGAACTGCCAGCCGGATACGGCCGCGCCGCGCAATGGATGGGTGCCTTCGAGGACAACGATCCGGCCAAGCGGCTCATCGCCATCGCGAACTACAACGCGGATCTGGGCGAACTGATGGAATTTTCCGACGAAGCCTTTGTCCAAATCGACCTTTCCAACACCGCGTACAAGATCATGCTCAACTACGTGATCTACGCCATGACCCACTGACCTGAGGAATACGTGGCTACAACAGTCCAGGACCGCGTGGCGCTCGAGGCGCCTGACGACGTTGCGTTGGCCGACAAGCTGCGCCGCGGGCGCGACCAGATCATCAGCGAGTTGCGGAAACTCATCATCGGCCAGGATGAGGTCATCGAGCAGTCGCTCACCGCGCTCTATGCTGGCGGCAACTGCCTGATCGTCGGCGTGCCGGGCCTGGCGAAGACCCTCCTCATCCACACGATCGCGCAGGTGCTCGACCTCAAGTTCTCACGCATCCAGTTCACGCCCGACCTGATGCCGTCCGACATCACCGGAACGGACATCATCCAGGAAGACGCGGACACCGGGCGGCGGTCGATGAATTTCGTGCCCGGTCCGATTTTCGCGAACATCGTGCTGGCCGACGAAATCAACCGCACACCGCCCAAGACGCAGTCGGCGCTGCTCGAGGCGATGCAGGAGCATCGCGTCACGGTGCAGGGACGGACGTATTCGCTCGAGGAGCCGTTCTTCGTCTTCGCAACGCAGAACCCGATCGAGCTCGAGGGCACGTATCCGCTGCCGGAAGCACAGCTCGACCGCTTCATGTTCCAGGTCGTGATGGATTACCTGGAGGAAAACGAGGAGCTGGACGTCGTCCGCAGCACCACCGCCATCCAGAACTACAAGTTCCAGCACGCGGTCACCGGGCCGGACATCGTGGCGTACCAGAAGCTGGTGCGTCGTGTGCCGATCGCCGAGCCGGTGGCTCGTTATGCAGTGCACATCGCGCGGGCCACCCGCCCGTCGTCGCCGACGGCGCCCGACTTCGTGAAGAAGTGGGTATCGTATGGCGTCTCGGTCCGCGCGGCGCAGTGGCTGGTCCTGGGCGGCAAGGCGCGAGCGCTGATGCACGGGCGCTACCACGTGAGCTTCGAGGACATCCGCGCCCTCGCCCATCCCATTCTCCGCCACCGCATCCTCACGAACTTCCACGCCCAGTCGGAGCGGGTGACGACGGACCAGATCGTGGACCAGCTCCTGAACGCGGTACCGGTGCCCAAGTCCGGCATATGAAGCGTGAGGTCGTGAGATCGTGAGGTCGTGAGATCGCGTCCCTCACGACGTCACGACTTCACGACCTCACGACTTCACGAC
>CAMPKM010000157.1 GCA_946887155.1 uncultured Gemmatimonadota bacterium | reverse complement strand
AAGCGATCGACCTCCGGCGCTGAACTCTCGAATCGTCCACGCGTCCGGAGTTCCGACGAGGCGCGGCGGAACACGGCGGCCGCGGCATCGAGCAACTCGAGGTCGCTCTCGCGCAGCAGCGCGTCCGGTGCGATTTCACGCAGTGTCCGCTCGACGGCATCGGACACTTCGCCGAGCGGCGGATGGTCGGACACGCCGGCAATGCCACGCAGACTTCGCAGGCGATTCACGACGTCGTCGACGATCGTTCGTTCTGCCTGGTTTTCCTGAAACGCCGCCAGGTCTGTGGCGATGGCCGCCGCCTGGAGCGCAATAAAAATCGGTGCCGTCCCCGCGACAGGAGTCCGCGGCGTCAGGCGACCGGCCGGCAGGAACGACCGGAGCGACGTCAGTCGTTCGATGGCCCGGCGGTCATCGTCGGGTTCCCAGCGTGTGCTGACGTCGACGAACCGCCTGAGGTCGATGATGCTGCCGGCGAGCTCGGTCCGCAGGTCTTCCGTCCAGGCCACTTCGCCGTCGCGAACGCCATTGGCGATCCGTTCCATCGCCAGCGCGATGTCGGCGATGCGCGGGAGCCTGGCCATGGTGGCGCTGCCGCGCAGGGCGCGCGACGCGGCCACGAATGCCGCGGGCTCGAACGATTCATCATCCTCCACGAGATCCTCGACCGTGTCGAGGTATTCGCGCGCTTCGGCGTGAAAGAATCGCAGGAGTTCGGGCGGCGTCATCGAGCCGAGAAGTTACGCACGCGCGGACGCGCCGGTCCAGCCGCGGCGCGCGCGATCCATGGCGGAACGCATTTCGCGAACGGCGTCACCGATCCCCACGAAGACCGAGCGCGACACGATGGAGTGGCCGATGTTCAACTCCTCGATTTCAGGGATGCGGGCGACGTTCTCCACGTTCCGGACCGTAAGTCCGTGGCCGGCGTGCACCGCCAGGCCGACCGAGGCCCCCTTGGTTGCGCACCGTTCCAGCGCCGCCAGCGGGCCTGCATCGCCGGGGTGATGCGCATAACGACCGGTGTGAAGTTCCACGGCGTCGGCGCCCAGGTCGAGCGACCGGGAAACGGCATCGAGTTCCGGGTCGATGAAGAGGCTGCACCGGATGCCGGCCGCCTTCAGCCGCTCGATATTGGCGGAGAGGCGCTGTGGGTTGGTCGACACATCGAGTCCGCCCTCGGTCGTGACCTCCTCCCGACGTTCGGGCACGATGGTTACTTCCTTCGGCTTCAGACGAAGTGCGAGCTCGACGATGGGATCGCTGAGCGCCATTTCGAGGTTCAGCGCCGTGCGGATGTTGGCGGCGAGCTGCTCGACGTCCGCATCCTGGATATGGCGGCGGTCTTCACGCAGGTGAGCGGTGATGCCGTCTGCTCCCGCCTGCTCGCAGGCGAGCGCCGCAGCGAGGGGATCCGGCTCATCGGTACGTCGCGCCTGACGAATGGTTGCGACGTGATCGATGTTGATGAACAATCGCTGATGTGGAGCGTACATGTTGCTCAGATCCGGACACAGGATGAGTTCGGCCGGTTGATCCGCTGCCCGGTCGCCATTACGTTCGCATGCAAACTGCCTTGGAGTCGTCCGTGAGGAAGTGGGCCCTGTTGGCAATCGTATTCACCGCATGCAGCCGGAGCCCGTCGATGGGCACCTCGCTTACCGGCGCGGCATCGGCGCGTGAGGCCGCGATGATGTTTCTGAACGCGGCCAAGGCTCAGGATCTGCAGGCGATGGGGGCGGTGTGGGGCAGTACCGAGGGTGCATCGCGCGACAACATGGATCGTGAGCAACTCGACCGCCGGCTGCTCATCCTGCAGCCATGTTACGTCGCGGATCGCAGTCAGATCCTCGATGAAAGCATGGGAGCAGGCCCCACCGAGCGACGCCTGCGCCTCCAGCTTACGCGCGGCACTACCACGAAAACGATCGAATTCAAGGTCGTTCGTGGTCCGTCGAGTCGCTGGTACGTGGAAGACGTCAACTACGACGCGCTTCAAGCCGATTTCTGCCGGTAGCCGTCGGCGGCACACCGCCGGGTTAGTGCTCTGTAAGCTCAACGAGGATTCCGCCGGTCGACGCCGGATGCAGGAAGACGATGCGTTTTCCTTCGGCGCCCATGCGTGGTGTTTCGTCGATGAGCCGCATTCCCGCATCCCGGCAGCGCTGCATGGTGCCTTCGAGGTCATCGACCGCGAAGCAGATGTGGTGGATGCCCGGGCCGCGCTTTTCCAGGAACTTTCCGATTGGCGAATCGGATTTATCCGGTTCGAGCAGTTCGACGAGCGCGTCGCCGGCCTGAAAACCACTGATCCGGGCGCCGTCGCTGTTGGCAAGCTGAGCCTCGGACATTCCGAGGACATTGCGATAGAATGAATGCAGGTCGGCAGACGACCTGACCGCGAGGCCCACATGAGCAATACGGGTTCCACGGCGGGTGTTGTCCGGCATCAGACTCGCGCTCCGGCTGTCGGTGCGCGCGGAAACTAGTCCCAACCATCCGGCGAGCGTAGGCCCGCCGAGCGGAGAACAAGCATGTCGATGGCAAGCGCTGTAACAGACGACAACTTCGAAGGCGAAATCGAGAAGCATTCGGGACTCGCCGTAGTGGATTTCTGGGCTGCGTGGTGTGGCCCGTGCCGTATCATCGCGCCAATCCTGGATCAGCTCGCGACGGAATATTCCGGCCGCGCCAAGGTCGCCAAGCTCGACGTAGATGCCAACATCCGGACGGCCACCCGGTTCAACGTCCGGTCCATTCCGATGGTGATCTTCTTCAAGGATGGCAAGGTCGTCGACCAGGTGATCGGTGCGGTTCCGCGTCCGGTCCTCGAGGAGAAGTTCAAGAAGCACGCAGCGCAGGCGGCATAACGCTGCCGAAGAGCGTCCACATGGTCGGGCGGTCGGCCGGGCCTGCCGCGGATGGCCGTGGGACGCTCTTCATCGTTGCGACGCCGATCGGCAACCTGGCCGACATGTCGCAGCGAGCCATCGACACCCTGACCGCGGCCGACGTGATCCTGGCCGAGGACACGCGCACCTCCCGCGTGCTGCTCGATCACTTCGGCATCACGACGAGAATGGTCGCGGCCCACGAACACAACTCGGCCCGGATCACCCCGATGGTGATCGAGCGGCTCGCGAAGGGGGAGCGAGTCGCGGTGATCACGGACGCAGGCACACCGCTCATTTCCGATCCCGGCAGCCCACTGGTTCGGGCCGTTCGCGAGTCCGGCTTCCGGGTGTCACCGATTCCCGGAGCGTCGGCGCTGACCGCGGCCCTGTCGGCATCGGGGCTCGATGCCGTTCCATTCACCTTTCTCGGCTTTCTTCCCAGGACGGGGAAGGACCGTCGTCAGGCAATGGAGCTGGTGAATTCACTCGCGCACACGGTAGTCCTCTACGAGGCGCCCGGGCGCGTGTCGAACACACTGAAGGAAATTGCGTCTTCCAGTGCGCCGGATCGTCGATGCGTTGTGGCGCGCGAGATGACCAAGGTGTTCGAGGAGTTCCGCGACGGAACGGTCGAGGAACTCGCTGCGTACTACGCTGGCAGCCCACCGCGCGGCGAGGTTGTCATACTACTTGCACCACAAGCCGCAAAGTCGTTTGATGAAGAAGACTTACGAGGTCGAGTGAAAGCACTACGTGAAGCCGGGGTTTCCGCCAAAGATGCCGCGGCTCAGGTCTCGGCGGAGACCGGCGTCCCTCGCAACGCGGTCTACCGGCTGGCGGTGAAATCCTGATGCTCATTCGTCCCGCTGCAGCGCTGCTGGCGCTCGCGCTGACATCGTTCGGCCCCGCACCCGCGGCGAAGCTGACCATTGCGCGCCTACAATACGATGGTGGGGGCGACTGGTACGCGAATCCATCCAGCCTTCCCAACCTGCTCAAGGCGATCAACGAGCGTACGACGCTCAAGGTCGAGCCAACCGAAGCGCGCGTCAGTCTCAAGGACGATCGGCTGTGGGATCACCCGTTTCTCCACGTCACCGGCCACGGCGAGATGAAGTTGTCCGATGCCGAAGTGGTGAAGCTGCGCGAGTACCTGACGCGTGGCGGCTTTCTGCACGTCGACGACAATTATGGGCTCGACGAGAGCTTCCGGCGCGAAATCGCGCGGGTTTTTCCGGATCGTCCCCTGGTGGATGTGCCCCTGTCGCACCCGATCTATCATATCGTGTACGACTTTCCGGCCGGATTGCCGAAAGTGCACGAACATGACGGAAAGCCGGCTCGAGGGTTCGGCATCTTCATCGGGAACCGGCTGGCCGTGTTCTACAGCTACGAGAGCGACCTTGGGAACGGTTGGGAAGATCCCGGTACGTACAGTGATCCCCCGACGCTCCATGAGTCCGCGCTGCGCATGGGTGTCAACCTGTTTGTCTACGCCGTCACAAGCCGGCAGGGAACATGAGCCTACTTGACCTCGTCGAACGAGAGCGTCGCGCGCTGGCGCGCCTCCTGAACGCCTCGGGCGCGACGCTCCTCGTCGGTGCGGTTGGTGCGGTGCTGGCCGTGGGCGCGATCGTGCTCGGATCGGCGCGCTGGCTGTCGCTGCCCCGTCTCGTTCCGTTCGTGCTCTGGGCGGGGGCTGTTGGTGTCGTGATTGGCGGCGCGCGATTGATCACGGTCCTGCGACGCCGGATGGCCACGCTTCCCGGAGTCGCCGGCGAGATCGAACGGGAGCGCAAGCTGCGCGACGGCTCGCTGCGTGGGACGATCGAGGTCGCCGACTCTGGCGCGTTAGGCAGGCTGGGCGCCGAAGCGATGGCGCGACGGCTTGGCGACATGGGCCGCAAACCGCTCGCTCCGTCCCTCCGCAGCCGGATGCTTCGCTGGGTTGGCGTCGGGCTCATGGCGACGGCGGCCGGTGCCGCGGCGCTGGTGGCCGGCACGGCGATGGCGCCCGACGGATGGGCGGCGCTCCTGCACCCCCTTCGTGCCTGGAACGGAAAACTGCTCGAGGGCGTGCAGGTGGACTCGCTGCCGGAATCCGTCCTTCGCGGCGAGCGGATCTCGGTCACGGTGCGCGCACCCGGCCGCCGTGAGGTCACGCTGGCGTACCGCCGGACCGGCGCGACCTGGCGTGAAATGACGATGCCGGTGGTCGATGGCGTCGCGTCCACCCGGCTCGAGCCGCTGGATGCCGACCTGACGCTCTATGCAACCGACGGACGGGCGTTGAGCGACACGAGCACGGTCCGCGTCGTCGAGCGCCCGTTCATCGGCGAGGTCAACGTCCGCGCCCAGTTCTCGGGCTACCTTGGCCGCCAGACCGAGATCATCCCGTTAGGCGAACCGGTTCGCGTTCCACAGGGGACACGGCTCACCGTCGAAGGAACGTCGTCGACCGAATTGCGCGAAGTGACCCTGACGCGCGGTGCCGTCACGCTGATCCTCCGGCCCGAAGGCCTGCGCTTCTCCGGCCCCGTGCCCACGACGACTGGCCGCTATGAATGGGCGGCCATCGGTCGCACGGGCCCGATCACGGACGTTCCACCGGCGCTCGAAATCGAGGTCGTCCCGGATTCGGCACCGACGGTCGAGATCCTTTCCCCCGGCGGCGACACTACCGTGACCGCGGGCGATAGCCTCAACGTCTCGGTCATGGCGACGGACGATCACGGCATCCTGCACGTGGCCGTGCGATCCTGGATCGTCGATGGTCGCGGGACCCGTCGCGATCTTCCCGAGACGCGCCGCACGACCAACAACGATGGCCAGTGGTCGGGCGAAACGCCCCTGCGCACGAATGAGCTGCGGCCGGGCGATGCCCTGCACGTCGTTGCCGCGGCCACCGATGGTTCTCCCTGGGCGCAGACAGGCCTGAGCCGCGAGCTGGTCGTCAGGTTGCCCACGCTCAGCGAGCAACGTGAGGCCATTCGCGACGCGGCCGACAGCACCGTCGCTCGCGCCACGGCTACCGCGGCCGCGCAACGCCAGTTGCAGCAGCGGACGCAGGAAGCGTCGCAGAAGCGCAGCCAGGAGCAGATGAGCTACGAATCGGCGGAGCAGGCGAAGTCGCTCGCCCGCGAGCAACGCGAGCTCGCCGATCGCATGGAGCAGATCAAGCAGTCGGCAGAACAACTCGAGCGTCAATTGCAGGAAGCCGGCGCGCTCGACAGTGCGCTCCAGCGGCAGCTCAACGAGGCGCAGAAACTGCTTCGTGATGCGCTGACGCCCGAACTGGCGGAGCAGCTGCGCAAGCTCGAACAGGCGTCGCAGCAGTTGTCGCCCGAAGATTCGCGCAAGGCAATGGCGGACCTCGCCCAGCAGCAGCAGCGGCTTCGCGAACAGCTCGAGAAAAGTGTCGAGATGCTGAAGCGGGCCGCGCTCGAGGGCTCGATGAGCACGTTGACCGACGAGGCGAAGGAACTCGCCAACCGCCAGCGACAGATTGCGGACTCGCTCGCGAGTGCCGACAAAGCTGAGGAGCGCGCCGAAGCACAACGCGCGGCAAAGGAGCTGGCCAACAAGACGCGCGACCTGTCCGAGGAAGTCCGCGAACTGCAACAGCGCCTGCAGCAGCAGAAAGCAGAAGCGGGGGCGGAGAGGATCAACGAGGCGGAGCGTCGCATCGAGCAGTCGGCCGAAGCGATGGAGCGCGCCGCGCAGAATGCGCAGCAGCGCGAACAGGCGCAGGCACGCGACAGTGCGCAGAAGGCGCCGCAGGGCCAGCAGCAGAACCAGCAGGGCCAGGCTGGCCAGCCGCAGCAGGGGCGGCAGGGCGGCCAGCCCCAACAAGGACGGCAGGGCCAGCAGGGGCAACAGCAGCAGGGCCAGCAAGGTGGTCGCGGGCGACAGGGTCAACCGCAACAGCAAGGCGGTCAACAGCAGGGTGGTCAGCAGGGGGCTCAACAGCAG
>CAMPKM010000156.1 GCA_946887155.1 uncultured Gemmatimonadota bacterium | reverse complement strand
TTGTTCATGCCGAACGGCTACGAGTTCGCCCTGAGCCTCCTCGCCGCGTCCACGACCCAGGGTTTTCGACGGTTCGTCTGGGAGCCTAACGTCCCGTACGACGGCAAGTTCACGTTTGCGCGCCTCAGCTATACGGTGTACGGCCGGCAGAGCGGGTGGGAATTCGACTACCCGGCCATGGAACGGCACCTGATGACCATGCTCGAGGAGATCACCGAGCTGCAGCCGCACCGGACCGGCAGCAACATCCACGCGATGGATGACCCCGAACTGCTGAAGTATCCCGTAGCGTACCTCTCGGAACCCGGGTTCTGGCATCCGAGCGAGAGCGAAGTCATCGGCCTCCGGACGTACCTCCAGAAGGGAGGTTTCCTGATCGTCGATGACTTCATGCGGAACGAGTGGTACAACTTCGAGCAGCAGATGCTGCGCGTGCTGCCCGGCGCCAACATCGAATACCTGACGCTGGGCCATCCGGTCTTCGATTCGTTCTTCAAGATCGAATCCCTGGACATGCCGTATCCGAACCGGCCGAATCTCCGGGCCGAGTTCCTGGGTATTCATGAGGACAACGATCCGTCGAAACGCCTCATGGTCGTGATCAACTACAACAACGACATCGGCGACTACATGGAGTGGTCTGACCAGAACTTCTGGCCGGTCAACATCACCAACGACGCGTACAAGTTCGCGATCAACTACATCTTCTACGGCATGACGCACTAGGAGATGGGGAGAAGGCGGAGGAGATGGGAGATTGACACGTTCACTGCCTGCGCTGGCCGCCTTGATGCTGGCGACCTCCGCCTGCGATAACATTCGTGAGGCGGCAAAGGAACTGTTCGACAACCGCACGCCACGACAGCGTTACGTCGACGCGCTGAACGCGGCGGGACTGCGCGAGACCGCGCTCGCGCTCGACTGGGTGGCGGCCGCTGAACGTGCCCTGACCGATGCACCGCTGGTCACGTCGCCTCACGAGGAACAGGGCTACCTGCAACCCGGCGTGCCCGTCGCTGTTGCCCTGCGCATCCGCGTCAGGCGCGGACAGGAGCTGTCGCTGGAAGTAGACATGCCCGGAGACAGCAGCACCACGATGTTCCTCGATGCCTGGAGCATCGAGGGCGACAGCAGTTCCGCCTTCACCCACATCGTCTCGGCGGATTCCGGCGATCGCTTCCTGCGCGTGTCACCGCGTCGTGACGGCGAGATCATCGTCCGTGCGCAACCCGAATTGCTGCGCGGTGGTCGTTTCCGGGCGCTGTTGCGCATCGGACCCACGCTGGCCTTCCCGGTGAAACAGGGTACGGATCGTGACATCGGCAGCCGCTTTGGCGCGCCGCGCGATGCGGGAGCTCGCAGCCACCACGGCATCGACATCTTCGCGAAACGCGGCACGCCAGTGGTGGCGGCCGCCCCCGGTGTCGTCAACCGGGTGCAGGTCACGAATCTCGGCGGCAAGGTGGTCTGGCTACGGGACCTTTCCGGCAATTCTCTCTACTACGCTCACCTCGACAGCCAGGTCGTCTCGTCAGGCATGCGCGTCGCCCTCGGCGACACACTCGGCTTCGTGGGCAACACCGGTAACGCCCGGACCACACCGCCCCACCTCCACTTCGGCGTCTACCGGCGCGGTGAAGGTCCGGTCGATCCGTACTGGTTCGTCTACCGACCGCGTGGCACGATCCCGCGGCTCGTCGCCGATACCGGGCGTCTGGGCCAGTGGGTACGCCCATCGGTCGCCCGCGCGACGCTGCGGACGGCACCGAGCCTCACCGCCGATACGGTGTCGGTGCTCGAGCGACACTCGGCGATGAACGTCCTGGCGGCTGCCGGCGCGTGGTATCGCGTTCGCCTTCCGGATGGCGCGACGGGTTACATCAGCGCGCGACTGACTGAAACCGCCGACCGCGCCATTGCGACTGTTCCCGCCGGGCAGACCATTCTCGCGCGGCCAGCCGTCACGCACGGACCCGGTGACATCATTGCCGTCGTAGAACCGGGTGACACGGTCGGGGTCGTGGGGCGCTTCGGCGATTTCGCGCTCGTCCGTTCGAGCAGCGGCGTAGCCGGTTGGGTCCTCAGGCAATAGCGCCCCTAACGCTGCAACACCGTGTTGACGTTGCTATCTTCGAGGCGGTTTCGCGGCTTCCTCGCCTCCAATGCCATCGCCCTTCTCCGGCTGTGTCCTGATCGGACTCCTGACGCTCGGGTGTGGCGCCGACGAACCGGCGCGCATCGGTGATGGCTATCCGCGGGATCCGGCCACGGCGGCACTGCTCCGGGCCATCGTGCCGGCAGTCGAGTCTGCCGGTGTACAGGTCGCGACGTGGACTGCGGCCGGATCGCCCGTGGGTGGTCTTCGCCTCAACGCTGAACAGGCCACCATCTTCGCCGATGACCCCACCGTCGTTGCGGTAGTGGGACACCCGGGCAGCCGGGACGCCATCCTCGGCGCCTCCGTCTACAACGCGCGCGGCGTGCCGCAGGTCGTGCCTAACGCTACCAGCGGTCGTCTGGGCCAGATGGGCCCGTGGACGTTCACGCTCGTCCCGAGCGACTCCGTCGAGGGCGCATTCATTGCGCAATACGCCCTCGACTCGCTCGGGGTGAACCGGGTCAGCGTTCTCTACCTGGGCGATGAGTACGGGATCGGGCTTCGCGATGGCGTGCGCGGCGCGCTGCTCCGGCGGGGCACCGATGTCGTCGATGCGGCGGTCATCCCAGCTGACGGGTGCTTTCAACCGCACGGCCTGGCCGTCCATGAGGCCATCATCAAGGCCGCCCTTCGCCGGTCCCGCGCCGACGCGGTCGTCGTGACGACAGGCTCTGGTAACGGCTGGTGCATCGCGAACCTGATTCATGCCGAGGCGCGCGGGACCTGGATTCTGTTCGGTGACGGCATGGATGGCGCGAAACGCGTGCCCGTGGGAATGCGCCATGTCGTCCGCGAACGGGTACGGGGGGTCGAGTTCTGGACCCCCGGCAGTGATTCCGCCAGCCAGGCGTTCGTCGCCCGGATTCAGCGCGTGCTGAACCGCCCGCCCGACGCGTCGAGTGCCCTGCAATTCGACGCCTATATGCTTCTGGCGACGGCGATCCGCGAGGCCGGCGCCGACCGGCAGTCGATTCGCCGCTGGCTCGAATCGTTAGGTGGAAGCCGGCCGGCCTGGAACGGCCTGACCGGACCCATCGCATTCAACCGCCCGAGAACGGAAATCCTCCGCATGAGTGGTCCAATGGGAGAGCCGCCATGACCCGGCCACCCGCCCGCCACTCACTTCGCACCTCGATGATGGGACTCGGCATCGCCGCGGTCCTCTACGTCGCGGTACTTGGGCTCCTGGTCATCCTGACGATCCGGCCTTCATCCGAGCGACTCAGGAGCAGGAGTCAGGCGGTGCTCGAGGAGTACCGTGAATCAACCTTGCGCGCACAAGCGATGGATGCGACCGCCCTGGATCTGTGGCGGATGCTCGGCTCGACGCGCGACCAGCCAGCGTCACTCGATACGCTGGAGGGACTTCGGCGCCAGATTGAACGGCTGGCCGAAACATCCCGGGCGACCATGCGACTTTCGGCGACCGAGGCGACGTCGGCGCTGAGCACGATTCTCGCCTCGGCGACGGTGTTCGAGGAGCGACTGCGGGTCGAGATCCTGGGCGCGATCGCGTCCATGCAAGTCGGGAACCGTGTCGGCGCCGAAACGATGCTGCAACGCGCTGACTCGCTGCGCGCGCCCCTGTCGAAGTCGCTGAACGACGCCACGACGATGGCGCTCCGCGAGGTGGCCGAGCATCAGGAAAGTTTCGACGACGCCATGACCACGCTCAACGCCGTCATCATCGTGTGGCTCATCGGTGGAACCCTCGCCCTGCCGATGCTGGCGTTTTTCCTGCGGCGCCGGCTGGATGCGCCGCTGGCCGATCTCGATGGCGCGCTCGATCGCGTCAGCGCCGGAGACTTCAACGTGCGACTCCCATCGGAGCGCCCCGACGAAATCGGCCGGCTGGTCGACCAGTTCAATCGCATGACGGCCATGCTCCAGCAGCGCGCGCTCGACGATGCGCAGCGTGCCGAGGACCGTACCGCCGCGCGCACGCGGCTCATTCTCGATGCGGCTCTCGATGCGGTCATCGTTTCCGATGCCGAGGGCCGCATCAAGGAGTGGTCGCCGCAGGCAGAGCAGACGTTCGGTTGGACCCGGGCGGAAGTCCTGGATCAACGCATCGCTGACATCATCATCCCGGTGGAATTCCGGGAGGCGCACACGATCGGCTTGGCGCGCTTCAAGCGAACCGGACACGGTCCCTTCATGCACCGCCGGCTGGAGCTGGTCGCGCTCCGGAAGGACGGATCGCGGTTCCCGGTGGAAATCACCATCACGCCGCTGCAGGGAAAGCAGACCGAGTTCAGCGCGTTCCTCCGCGACATCACCGAACGTCGGCGCGCGGAAGTGGCGCTGTCGGAGAGCGAAGCCCGTTACCGTGCAGCCTTCGAGCAGGCCGGCGTGGGGATGGCCGAGGTCGACCTCGAAGGGCGCTGCCTGCGAGTCAACCCGGCGTTTGCCGAACTGGTGGGCCGGCCGCCTGAGGACATCCTCGGCAAGCGCATGGCTGAGCTCTCGCATCCTGAAGACGTCGCCGCTGATGAATTGGCGTTTTCCCGAATGACGTCCGGCGGCTCGCCGGTACGAACGCAACGGCGCTTCCTCCGACCCGACGGCAACGTCGCCGTAGCCAACGTCACGGCCGCAATCGTGCGCGACTCGTCAGGCGTTCCCATGTATGTGCTGACCGTCGTCCAGGACGTCACGGCGCAACGACGCCTCGAGGAAGAATTGCGGCAGGCACACAAGATGGATGCAGTAGGCCAGCTGGCCGGCGGCATTGCGCACGACTTCAACAACCTGCTCACGGCCATCATCGGATACGCCGACCTGTTGCGGGTATCGGACGACACGCCGCAAGCCGTGAAGGATGACGCCGGCGCGATCCAGGCAACCGCCTCGCGTGGTGCCGAACTGGCGCGCAACCTGTTGACGCTGGCCCGGACGGCGCCGGCTCGCGACGAACCGGTGGACGTGCATCAGGTCATCAACGAGGTGCGCGACATCGCGGCGCGCACGTTCGATCGCCGCATCTCGATGGAACTCAACCTCGCCGCGGGCCGGTCAGTCGTCACCGGCGACCGTTCGCTCCTGACCAACGCGCTGCTCAACCTGGCGCTCAACGCCCGGGACGCGATGCCCGATGGCGGGTCGCTCCGGTTCTCGACGATCGAGAAGACGCTGGACCAGGAGGAATGCGACCGGATGGCGGGCGTCATCGAGCCGGGTCCGTTCCTCATCATCCGGGTGGAAGATACCGGGAGCGGCATGCCGCCTAACGTGCAGCGGCGGGCCTTCGAGCCGTTCTTCACCAACAAGCCAGCCGGCAAGGGCACGGGGATCGGCCTGTCGATGGTCTACGGCACCGTGCGCTCGCACTCCGGCGCCATCGAACTGCGTTCGGCGGTCGGTAGCGGGACGTCATTCACCATCTACCTCCCGCTACGGCTCCTGATGGCGGAAGGCACGGATGCGGATTCGCCAGGCATGGTGACCGGCAGCGGTATCATCCTGCTGGCTGACGACGATAACGTCGTCCGTGAGGTGGCGCGCCGCATGCTGCAGCAGCTGGGGTATCGCGTCGAAACCGCCGTCGATGGCACCGACGCGGTGGAACGGATCGCGGCCGACCCGCGCCGTTTCGATCTCGTCATCCTCGACGGCAACATGCCGCGCATGCATGGCCGGGACGCCGCCATCCTGATCCGCGAGATGGCACCTCGCCTGCGACTCATTCTCTCGACCGGGTACCTGGAGCCGGGTGACATCGATCGCCTGGCGACGTACGGATTCAGCGCCGCGATCGGGAAGCCGTATACGATGAGCGAATTATCGAAGGTCGTCGCGCAGCAACTGGCGGCCGCAAAAACAACGCCGGCGAGCGAAATCGCTGCCGGCGCTGAATGAGTGGAGGCGCGGGGATTCGAACCCCGGTCCGAGACTGGATCGACCACAGCTTCTACGTGCGTGTCTCACCTTTCAGTGTCTCCGGAAACTGGCAGGTAAGCGGCCGATTCCCGGACAATCCTCCTGAACTTTCGCCCGACGCCGGAAGGCGCAGCGCCGGACTAGCCCGATATTGCGATACTCATAAAGCCGCCTCAGGCGGGCTTCCCTATGAGCAGGTGCTGTAACCGAAGTTACGCAGCCAGTGCCATGTTGTTGTTGGCAGTTGTGATTTACCCGAGTGTTTTACCAGGGCTCAGGAGTCCTGGGCACGCAGCCACAGCTTCACCGACCCCGTCGAAGCCAAGTCGCCCCCGTAAGTCGTGCATGAAAGCTAGCGGATTTGCCCCGCAGGTCAACGATTCTGACGTGCCAATTTACACGAAGTCGCGCGCGGAATGCCCTTAACAACAACACGTTGCATGATGAACTGCGAGCGTTCTCTCGGTGCCCTGACATGCGCGATCGTGGCCGCATTCCTCGGGTGCCGCTCGTCCGATGCTCGGCCATCTGACGCCCAGGATGCGCCGGCTCCCGGCAACCGAATGTTCATCCCCACAAATCTCCACACGCGCCTTGTGGAGAATTCTGTAGGAGTCACGAGTGTGACGCAGCCGGGGATCATCTTCGGCCTGAATGACTCCGGTCATGAGCCTTTGCTCTTTGCCTTCGATTCCACGGGCCGTAGTCGAGGCGTCTGGCGAGTGAACGGGGCGCGGAACCTCGACTGGGAAGCGGCCGCTTCGGGTCCGTGCGAGGCAGGGAGCGATCGGCGCTGCCTCTACATCGGCGACGTCGGCGACAACGATGCCCGCAAGCCGACGGTCACTGTCTACCGC
>CAMPKM010000155.1 GCA_946887155.1 uncultured Gemmatimonadota bacterium | reverse complement strand
CCGCCAGGCGTTGCGCGCGCTCGACCCCGAGCTCCCCCTGGTCGAAACCACCATCGACGACCGGGTCGACGCCAGCATCGCCGATCCCATGCGGTGGGCAGCCGTGCTGACGGCATTCGCCGCCTGCGGCATGGGACTCGCCGCGTTAGGCGTCTTCGGCCTCATGGCCTATTCGGTCCGCCAGCGCCGGCGTGAAATCGGGGTCCGGCTGGCACTCGGCGCCGAACCGTCGTCGGTGACCCGGCTCGTCGTGTGGCGCGGGATGCGGTACGCCACCATCGGCAGCGCGATCGGCCTGGTGGCAACGTTGCTGTTCGTGGACCGCCTGCAGACCATGTTGTTCGGCGTTGCGCCGACCGACCTGCCGACGATGGCTGTCGTCGGCGGCCTGTTGCTCGGCTCGGCGCTCCTCGCCAGCTGGATCCCGGCGCGTCGCGCCGCCCGCATCCTGCCCATGGAGGCAATCGCCGTGGAGTGACCCAGTTCGTCCCTCCCCCTTGAAACCGGCGCCGACCTCGCGCTGTATTGTTCCCCATACCTGGGAAGGGGAGAAGTGATGAACCGCGGCACCGTTGATCTCCTGCAGGGCACGCTCGACGTCCTGATCCTGCGCACGCTCGCGTGGCAACGCATGCACGGCTACGCCGTGACGCGCTGGATCCGCGAACGCACCGAAGGCACCATCGAGGTCGAGGACGCCCCGCTGTACAAGGCGCTGCACCGGCTCGAGCGCGCGGGGTGTGTCAGCGCCGAGTGGGGCCTGAGCGAAAACAACCGGCGCGCCCGGTACTACCGGCTCACGGCCGCGGGCCGCCAGCGCCTGAAGGCCGAGGAACAGGCCTGGCGTCGTTATGCAGCGGCGGTGATCCGGGTCCTGGAGCCCGCCTGATGCCGCGCCTGCTCCAGTTCTGGCGACGCTCCCGCGCGATGATCCATCGCGATGTGGACACCGAGCTCCAGTTCCACATCGACACGCGAACCGAGGAGCTGATCCGGGGCGGGCTCTCGCGCGACCAGGCGCGATCAGCGGCACTACGCGAATTCGGTGACCTCGACGACGCGCGCGATTACATCCGGCAGGTAGACACCGATATCGAACAGCAACGACGCCGGAGAGATATCATGGGCGAGCTGCGTCAGGACATCGCGTACGGCCTGCGTACCCTGCGCCGCGCCCCCACATTCACCATCACCGCGATCCTCACGATCGCGCTCGGCGTGGGCGCAAACACCGCCATCTTCTCCGTCGTTCACGGCATCGTGTTCAAACCGCTTCCGTTTGCCAACCCGGACCAGCTCGTACGCGTCTGGTCGGCGAATCCTGGGAGCGGCGCGCGGCAGGCGTCCGTGTCGCCGGTGGACCTCGACGACTGGCGGTCGCAGAAGACGCAGTTCACCGACATCGGCGGCTGGTGGTTTGCCGACGGTGGAAGCGGCGTCGACCTCACCGGCGCCGGGGATCCCCAGCGGCTGTCGGTGGCCTTCGTCTCACCCGGCTTCTTCCCGACGTTAGGCACGCAGCCGCACATCGGCCGCCTCCCGCGCGAGGACGAGATGACCCGCGGCGGCGACGATCGCGTCGTGGTGCTGTCGTACGGATTCTGGCAGCGCCAGTTCGGCGCCGATGCCTCCCAGGTCGACCAGACACTGACGCTGAACGGCGCACCGTACCGCGTCGTGGCCGTCATGAAGCCGGAGATGCGGTTCCCGTCGGAACGGGTGGAGGTGTGGATTCCCTACTCGACGATTCCCGACGAGTCGATCCCGCGCATACGCCCGGTCCGCGTCATGGACGTCGTCGCCCGGATGAAACCGGGTGTCGCGCTGGCGCAGGCCACGCAGGACATGAACGCCATCACGCAGCGTCTCGCGGCCACGTATCCGGAAGACGCCAACTGGTCCGGCGCGACCGTGATGCCGCTGGCCGACGCCATCACCGGAAACGTCCGTCGCGGACTGGTGTCGCTGTTAGGCGCCGTCGGCTTTGTGTTGTTGATGGCGTGCGTGAACGTGGCCAGCCTGCTGCTGGCACGCTCCACGATGCGAGAGCGTGAAGTCGCGCTCCGCCTGTCGCTGGGCGCCACACCGGGCCGCGTCGCCCGACAGATGATGACCGAAAGCGTGATGCTGTCGCTCATCGGCGGGGCCGTGGGTGTCGCCGGGGCCGCGTTCGGTGCGCGAGCCCTGGTCGCGTTGGCGGCGGGCCAGTTGCCGCGCACGGCCGAGGTCACGCTGGATCGCACGGTGCTGGCGTTCGCCCTCTTGGCTTCGATCGTTACCGGGCTGCTGTTCGGTCTCGCTCCCGCGTTGCGGGCACGGGCGACCGACCTCCAGACCGCCCTTCGCGAGGCGGGCCGCGGCCTTGTGTCGGGCGGCAGTCAGCGGCTGCGGTCGGGGCTGGTGGTCGTCGAGGTCGCGCTGGCCGTTGTTCTGATCGTCGGCGCCGGACTCATGACGCGCAGTTTCATCGAGCTGTTGCGCGTCGACCTTGGCTTTCGCCCGGACAAAATCCTGGCGGTGAATTTCTCCATCAACACGTCACGGCATCCGAATCAGGCGTACCGCCAGGTGTATCGCGATATCATCGACCGCGTTCGCACGGTTCCGGGAATTGTGTCGGCCGGCGCCACCAAGCACGCCCCGTTCCGCGGCAACGGAGAACGGGTCGGCTTCGTGCCGGAAGGGATGAACCCCAGACCGGGGGACCAGCCACCGTCAGCGCCGCTGCATCACATCAGCGACGGGTACTTCGCGACGATCGGCGCGCGCATGATCGATGGTCGCGAATACAACGTGGACGACGGTGCGCTGCGTGCGCCAACGCCAGGTGAAGCACCGGTATTTGGCGGCCAACCGAGCTTCATTGTCAACCGGGCGCTGGCGGAAGCCCATTTCCCCGGTGGTCGCGCCGTCGGAAAAACGATACGTCTTGGCGACACCCCGGTGCCGATTATCGGGGTCGTGGAAAACATCCGGCAGACGTCGATCGAAGAACCCGTCCAGCCAACCATCTACATCAACAACATGATGAACTCTCGTGTGGGTGTGACCCTGGTCGCACGCACACAGGGTGAACCGCTCGCCGTGGTGAACGCGGTCCGCGAAGCCATCTGGTCGGTCGACCGGGAGCAGACGATCACCTCGGTCACGACCTTCGACCAGCTCGTCGGCGACGCGGTAGCTCGCCCACGACTCCTCACCGTGCTTCTTGGCCTGTTCGGCGCGCTCGGTCTCATCCTGGGCGCCGTTGGTCTGTACGGTGTGCTGTCGTACCTGGTCAGCAGTCGCCAGCGCGAGATCGGCGTGCGGATCGCCCTGGGCGCGCCGCGCGGAGCGGTGCTGGGGATGGTGGTGAGGCGCGGTCTCAGCATGGCGATCGCCGGCACGGCGATAGGACTCGCCGCCGCGTTCGCGCTCACTCGCTACCTGCGCGATGTGTTGTTCGGAGTCGAGCCGACAGACCCGGTCACGTACGCGGTCGTGATCTTCTCAATGCTCGCAGTCTCGGTCCTGGCGAGTGCCATTCCCGCGCGCCGGGCAGCCACCGTAGATCCCGCCATCGCGTTCAGGAGCGACTGAGATGCTCCGGCGACCGGTCATGATGGATGAACCTCGGTAGACCGTGCGGTCCTTCGCTGACATTGACCGGCGAGTCCAGTCGACCGGAACCCCCACCCGTCGGCCGTAAGCCACGCGTCATACT
Organism: uncultured Gemmatimonadota bacterium; assembly: GCA_946887155.1. The sequence goes on along the minus strand of CAMPKM010000155.1, from coordinate 3,243 downwards.
CCCAGCCCGAAACCGAGAAATCGAGGTTTCGATCGATCCAGATCCGGGAAGCTGGCGCTGATTGCGTCCGACACCATTTCGACGGAAAGTGGCCGGTCCGATTCCCACGGTTCTAGTTCGGTCATGACCTCAGGTGAAGCTCTCTCACGCCTGTTCGCCGATCATGAAACACAAGCCATCCGGTGCAATGTGGAAAAACACGCGTTGTGATCTGCCCTTGTTGTTTTGAAGCTCTATGTCCTTGTCCGTAGGTGACCTGCCGTTGATCTCCTCAAATACTGCTTCAACGTCATCCACTTCGAGATACGCACCTTCCTGCTCAGGATCCCGACCGTTTTCAACAAGCGCAATTCGGACCGAGTCTCGCTCGAGAATGACGCTTTTCCGCGGCGCGTCCACCCGGGACACAAGCTGGAATCCGAGTCTCGACACGTAATGGGGCGCTGCTTCATCGACGTTCCGCACAGGAAGATCGAGGGCGTCTGCTGCGTAAGGGACGACACGTTTGAAGGCGGACATTGGACACGGTTTGGGAGAATTGTCACGACCCGTAAGAAGCGACGCGGCTCTGAAACGCCGCCAGATACGTCCTGAAGGTTTCGTTGGCGCTGCATTACCGCCACAGTGGCGTTATTGATGAGGGGAATTGTATTGTTGAGACCGTGCGTGATGCTTCGCGCTCCGGTCGGGGGGCTGATCAAATGCAATGCTCACCGCGATCATCCGCGAGTCGCGAAACCTTGCTGTCGATGTGGGCCGCGCAATCCGGCGGCGAACCGTGCGGAGTCGCCGAGTAGTAGATGCGAGCATTGAAGCGTGAGCCGGCCGCGAATCGTGACCTCACCATTGGTGAGATCACTCCGGTCGAGCATCCGGTAGAACAGCGCTGGTCGTTTTCCGGTGAGGCACTGCGTGAATTCTTCGCGCAGTTTTCGCTGCAGCCGCATGGCCAGCAACTGCAGACACCTACCGCGAAGTTCTGGATCTTCTGCGCGAGGGTGCTGATCGTGATCATGGCTTCCGCCGAGGCCGTGTCATGGGGTTACGTCGGCTCCCTCTTCGGCGTGGGCGCTGGTTCGATCGTCACCGGCCTGGCCGCCGCCATGAGTCTCTTCTTCGTGATCTGGCTCGCCGATGCCACGTTCGTCACGATGGATACGTCGCGCGCGTACTACCAGCGCATGCTGTCCCCGAAGGACAAGGCGGACGAGGGACTCTTCGACGGGCTCGTCGAGCAGCGAAAGTTCGTGGCCGGTCTCGTCATCCGCGGCGTCATCGTGGTCGTTTCGCTCTGGATCACCGCTCCGTTCCTCGCGCAGCTCGTGTTTCGCAGCGACGTCATCGACACCATCCGTTCGCGCAACGGCACGAGCATCGCCTCGGCACGCACGGCACTGGCGGCTCGCTACGACGAGCAACTTCGCCCGCTCGACAGTGCGCTGAACGCGACGCAATCCGAAGGCATTCTCGAAGCCGCCGGCCAGGGGCTTTCTGGTCGTTATGGGCGCGGCGCCGCCGTGATTGCGATGGAAGAGCGCGCCGCCGACCTGAAACGTCGCATTGCGGAAGTGGGAATGGAGCGCGACAGCACGTTGTTCGCCTTCGACCGCGCGCCGGCTTCGGTGCTGTCCACCCGCTTTGGCGTGCCATTGCTCGACGACGGGCTCCGTTCCAGGAGCGAAGTCCTGAGTGTCCTGATGGAGAACCCCGACTATTCCGGCACCCAGGTCGCACTCGGCGTCTTCCTCAGCTTTCTCTTTCTCGGCCTGCTGATCCTCAAGCTGTTCCAGCCGAGGAGCGTCGGTATCTATTACAGCGAGCAGCTCCAGAGCCTGTACACCGACTACACGCAGGGAAAGTTCGACGAGCATCTCGACCCGCACGATCGCGCGCGCACCGGGGCGCCGATGACGCCGCAACGGTTCGAGGAATGGTGCGTCCTGTCGTATCGCAACGTCCGCGAGGAAGATGAGCGGCGGCGGCGGACCGAGCAGGCGATCCAGACGCACGAACGCAAGATGCGCACGTGGGTCGATGATCTCCGGTTGCAGGAAGACCTGCTCGACGAGCGTCGCAAGAGATACGAATCCATCTCGGCTGAAGTCATCGACATCGAGTCGCGCTTGCAGTCGTTGAACCTGCAGGCCGAAACCGAACGCCGGGAACTCGATCGGTCGAACAAGACCCTTTCGGCCATTGGACAGCACATCGCCAGCGGTACGGTCGATGATGTGCGCAGCGTCGAGCGTGGCTTTGCGGCGCAGGCCAAGGTACAGGCCGTGATCGACGAGCTCGAAGAATCGCTGCGCGTCCGCGAAGCGCAGATCGGCGAACTGGAACTCCGCATCCCCATCCGCCGGGAAGAATCGACCCACCTGCGCGAAGACATCGCGGACCTCGACCGCGTCGTGCGCGACCTGTACACGAGGCTGGCAAAGGAGAGAGTCGCCTACCACGACTGGTTGGGCTCTCAGCCAACGCTGCGTGGCCAGCCCACGCCTCCCTCCCGCGGTCACTACGGCTGATCCCGGTAGCGCTGCAGGCACCTCGTCGCCAGCAGCCTAACGTGTTGTTCAGCCTGCTGTTGACGCAGGGATTACGCGCGCATTGCCCTTTCGATTGATACCGCGTTCAGCGCGGGCGCTGTACGTTCGGGCATTCCTGCTGTATTGGCGCGGTTTTCCGGCTCGCTGAGGTTAGTCGATTGGGGCCATTTGTCCCGTGGACGCGCGGCAGCGCGTTCCTGCAGGCGATGTGTTGGGCGACCGCGCTGTCCGTGGCGACGGGATGCTCATCGGATTCGACGAGCCCCGATGACGGCGAGGTCGAGTCCATTGCGGTCACGCCGTCGAGTGCAACGGTTGCGGTCGGTGCCAACCTCACGCTGAGTGCCGAAGTCCGCGATGGCGCCGGTCAATTGATGGCGGGGCGCCGGGTGACGTGGTCCAGTGAGGATGACGCCATCGCGACCGTCTCCGCGTCAGGCGTCGTTACCGGTCGCACCATCGGAACCGTGATGATCGCGGCCAGCACGGTCGGAAAGAACGCGTTTTCGGAAGTCACGGTGAACCCGACGCCGGTCAGCTTCGTCCGGCTTTCGCACAACAACCATGCGATGCGCGTGGGCGAGACGTTCCTGCTGGTTGCCGAAGCGCTCGACGGCGGTGGTCGCGTCCTCTCGGGTCGGCCTTTCACGTGGACCACCAGCAACGCGTCCGTTGCCACGGTCACGAATGACGGACT
>CAMPKM010000154.1 GCA_946887155.1 uncultured Gemmatimonadota bacterium | reverse complement strand
GGTCAATGCGCGCCAGGTCGCGGAGTGAATCTCCGCGACTGGCTGCGTATCGCGTGCGCGCGTCCCGACCTTCGACGGCTTCGCCGTGTCTATGGCCACCACCCTCCCGTCAATGAAACCGCGGTCCGGCGTCCCGGTCCGCGAAACGTCACTCGTCCATTGCTCCCGCCATTTCCTCGCGGCGGAAGCCGTGCTTCTCCATCAATCGGTACAGGGTCGTTCGGTCGATGCTCGCGAGTCGCGCAGCCTTCGACATGTTCGACCCCGCCCGGGAGACGAGCTGGGAGAGATACTCCTTCTCAAAGTGGGCGATCAGCTTTTCCTTCGCCAGATGGAACGGCTCGGTAAGCATGCCCGCCGGCAGGCCATTGACCGGCTTTTCTCCTGAGGCCTCGTCGTAGATCGGCACGTCGTTCGCGAGAACGACATGGCCCGGCTCCGCCAGCACCGCCAGCTGCTCGATCACGTTCTGCAGCTCACGCACGTTGCCGCGCCAGGGGCGGGTGCGGAGGAACTCGATGGCCTCGTCGGAGAGCTTGGGCGTTGGCTCGTTAGGCCCGCGGTGGCGCTCCCAGAACACGGAGAAGAAGTGGTTGGCGAGGAGCGGGATGTCTTCCGTGCGCTTGCGGAGCGGCGGCAGGTTGATGGGCACGACCCGCAGGCGGTAGAGCAGGTCCTCCCGCAGCGTGCCCTTGGCGACGCACTCCTGGGGAGCGCGATTGGTGGCCGAAATGAACCGGACATCGACCACCGCGTCTTCTTTCTCGCTGCCCACACGGCGGACGACACCGTCCTGGATGACGCGCAGCAGCTTGGCCTGCAGCGGCAACGACATCTCGGTCAGCTCGTCGAGGAAGAGCGTGCCGCCGTTGGCGATCTCGAGGAGGCCGGACTTGTCGCGATCGGCGCCGGTGAAAGCGCCCTTCCGGTGACCGAACAGCTCCGACTCGAGGAGCCCTTCCGGCAGCGCCGCGCAGTTGATCGGCACCAGCTGCCGCGACGTGCGTCGGCTGTGGGCGTGAATGAATTGTGCGATGACTTCCTTGCCGGTGCCGCTCTCTCCCATGATCATCACCGACGCATCGGTGCTGGCGACCTTGCGGGCCAGGTCCACCGCGGCGCGGAATGACGGCGAAACGCCTAACAGCGTGAGCTTGTCGGAGTTCCCGGTCTGCTTGAGCAGCTGCGTCTTCAGGTCGCGCGTCTCGCGCGAAACCATCACGGCGTGTGACGCACGGCCAACCAGTACCTGGAGGTGCGTCGCCGAGAAGGGCTTGGGGAGATAATCCCAGGCTCCGGCGCGCAGCGCTTCGATACTGGTATTCACGCTGGGATTCCCGGTCATGACGATGACGATCGTGTCCTTGTGCGCGGCCAGCGTGGCCTTGAGGATCTCCATCCCCGACACGGGCGTCATGTACAGGTCGACGAGGATGATGTCGAACCGGCGCCGCTTGACGAGGTCGATTGCTTCATCGCCGCGCCCGAGGGTCGTCACGTTGTAGCCATCGAGCTGCAGGACGCTGGCACACCCCTCGCGCAGCGTACGATCGTCGTCAACAATGAGCAGATTGAGACTGGCCTTGACCTCAGGCGAGATTGCCAGGGGATCGCGTGCGGCGTCTGCGCTACCCTCGGCCCCGTCCCTCGCTGTTGCGGTACCAGCCATCTTGGAGTTGCTCCATTGGGAATGTTCAAGATTTCGGCGCAAACTGCAGCGAAATCGCTTCGACTATGTTTCCTCGGCGCATCGACCGCTGTGACCGGTGTCGTGTACGCCCTTCTGTGACGACCAGGATACTGCCGTCGTAAAGCTACAGCACGACGTGCACACCCCATTGTCGTGGCCGCTGTACAACAGTTCTGTGGCGTCCCTACTACGATAACCCCACGAATGCGGGGATGGTCACCGGGCACGGAAGTGGCAACTATAGGGGACGCTTGGTGGGTTTCTGGGTAAATCCGTTGCCGCCCCGTCACACGTGCGCGCCGTTTCTGGTCTTATAATCGTCCTAGGCTACTGAACATCTCCGAGCCATTTCCCGAATGCCTGCACATCTAGTCCCGTCCGATCCGAACAACGGCGTCCCCGCGAACTATCAGCCGGGCGGGGTCGCGTGGGGTCAGCCGGCACCGATGCCGCCGCAGGCGAACGTGCTGTCGGAACAGATCGGCCGCATAGTTTCCGCGCTCCGCCGGTACAAGTGGCTGATCCTCGCCATCCTCGCGGTAGGCAGCAGCGCGGGGTTCGCGCTGACCCGGCTCGTCTCGCCGAAGTACACGGTGGGCGGCTCGATCATGATTCGTAAGTCGCTCGGCAACTCCGGACCGATAACGGCACCGGGCGTTATTTCCGATCCCAATTCCTGGGTCGACCTCGTCCGCAGCTTCATGGTGCTCGACGGAGTCGTCCAGAAGCTCGGGTTGTTCGTTCAAACCGCGAATCCGGCCGACTCGACACTCGTCAACGACCTGAAGCCGACCGCCCTCCTGCGGCCAGGCGCGTACGAATTGCGCGTGGATGCGACCGGAAGCCGCTACAACCTCGTTCGTCCGGCGCCCCGCGCTGGCGAAGCCGAGATGCCGGTGGAAAGCGGTGCGGTGGGCGACTCAATTGGTCTTGGCGTCGGCTTCCTATGGCAGCCCGAACCGGGCCGATTCCGGCCCAACCAGACCGTTGAATTTTTCGTTGTCACCCCGCGCGACGCCGCCGCTCAGTTGGCGTCGGAGCTCTTCATCTCGCCGGTTGGCCTGAATTCGAACCTGATGCGCCTGTCGCTGACCGGCGAACAGCCGCGCCTGCTGGCCGCCAAGATGAACACGCTGCTCTACCAGTTCGTCGACGTGGCCGCGAGCATGAGCCGCGACAACCTGACGGTGATACGGGCGACGACGGAAGAGCAGCTTCAACGATCGGCCGACCGTCTCGCCGCCGCCGAGCAGGCACTGGAAAGGTACAAGGTCAGCACGATCACGCTTCCTAACGAGAACACCGTGGTCACGCCGGGTACGGCCATGGCGAGCAACCCGGTATTCTCGCAGTACTTCCAGGACAACGTCCAGCACAAGGCCACTGCTCGGGATCGTCAGGCGTTGCAGTCGATCTTCGCAACCGCTGATTCTGACGGCCGGTTGTCGATGGAGGCACTCAAGTCGCTGCCCCCGATCGGCCAGAACTCGCCGCTGACCACGGAAATCCAGAACCTGGAACTGAAACAGGCTCAGTTGCGGGTCATGCAGCAGAAGTACACCGACGAGTACGGCCCCGTCAGGACGCTGAAGGAAGAGATCCGTGTGGCGGAAACGCAGGCGATCCCGCTGCTTGCCCGCCAGACGCTCAACCAACTCGCGATCCAGGAATCCGCGCTAAAGAAAAACATCGATGGCCAATCCGCCGAGCTGAAGCTCATTCCTGAACGCACGATCGAAGAGGCGCGCCGCACGCGCGAAGTGGTCATTGCCAGCTCGATCTACACGGATCTGCAGCAGCGTTACGAGTCGGCGAAGCTCGCGGAAGCGAGTGCGGTACCAGACGTCCAGGTATTCGATACCGCCAGCGTTCCCAGCCGGCCGTCGAGCGATACCACGATGAGCATTCTTTTCGTGGCCATTCTCGCGAGCCTCGGCCTCGGGATCGGCGCCGCGATCCTGCTCGACCAGACCGACCGCCGCTTCCGCTATCCGGAGCAGGCGACGCGCGACCTCGGTCTCGACATCATGAGCGGAATTCCGTCGATCAAGAATCCGCGAAACGCATCGGCGCGGCTGCAGGAAGCGTCGCAACTGGTGGAATCGTTCCGCTCCCTTTCGCTGACGGTTCGTTCCGCGTTCGAAGGAATCGGCCCGGTTGTCCTGACCGTCTCCAGCCCTGGACCGGGCGATGGGAAGTCGTTCGTTTCGGCGAACCTGGCCATGGCGCTGGCCGACGGCGGCTACCGCACGATCGTGATCGATGGCGACATCCGGCGGGGTGCCTTGCACTCAGTGTTCGCGCCGGCCACGCAAACGCCCGGCCTGACCGATTTCCTGGCCGGTGAAGCCGTGCTGACCGAAGTGATGCGACAGACGTCGCACCCGGGACTGTTCCTCGTCCCGTGTGGCCGGCGGCGTCGCAATGGTCCCGAACTCCTCGCCGGTGAGGGCATGACGAACCTGCTGCGTGACCTGCGACAGCAATTCGATGCCGTGATCGTCGACTCGGCGCCGCTCGGGGCGGGCATCGATCCGTTCGCGTTAGGTGTGGCGACGGGCGCAATGCTCATCGTCCTGCGCACGGGCGAAACCGATCGCAAGCTGGCCCAGGCCAAGCTCGAAGTACTGGATCGCATGCCGGTGCGCATCCTTGGCACGGTGCTGAACGACATCGGCGAGAGCCCGCAGTTCAAGTACTACTACTACCTCGAAGGCTACGGTGCACTCGAGACGGCAACGACCGGCGACGCAGCGCTCATCGGCAGCGGAAACGGCAACGGTACGGGACACAAGTAGATCCTGTACGTGCAAAAGCCCGGGCAATCTGCCCGGGCTTTTGCTTTTACGGATCTTACTGAACGGCGTGTGCCGGCACGTTGTGATAGGCGCTGATGCCGGTTGCGTCCGATCCGCGAACGTGGCGAAGCGCAGTCGCCGCTCGCAGCAGCATCTCGACGGCGTCGACCGGCGATTGCGAGAAGTCCTGGTATGCGCAGTAACCGGCCCGGACTTCGTACGATACCGAACTGAAGCCGGTGGAGTGCGCGCCGTCGCGGATCCGTTCAGCAAGTCGCACGGCGCCGGCATCATCAGTTGCCGGTGCGATGATGGCGAAGTCGGAGCGGCCCAATCGTCCCACGGCGTCCGAGGCCCTTGCCGTTCGTCGGCAAAGATCGCCGAGCTCCTCGGCAACCCGCGGATCGAGCTCGTCGGCATTGGTGGTATCGGCCGTGCTGACCGTGATGGCGACGCAGGCCAGCGGTGCGTGTCGTCGCGATGCCTCGGCCCCCATCTCACGGGCGCGACGCGCGAGTCCGCGAACGTTGTAGAGCCCTGTCGAATCATCGAGCAGGCTTTCCTCGCGCGAGCGATCAATTTCACGCTTGGCACGCACGAAGGCGGACAGCTTCAGGATGAGCGCTTCGGCATCGACCGGCGTGCTGAGGTACTCCCATACCCCGGCTCGATAGGCATCCAGTCGCTGCGAACGTGACGCGGGACCGGCGGTGGTCATCACGATTGGCGTACTGCACGGAAATTCGGGGTCGCTGCGCAACTGGATGCAGAGTTCAACCCCCGGAATATCCGGCATCCCCGAGTCCACGATCACGACGTCCGGGTGCGTCCGGCGGACCAGTTCGAGCGCCTGGCGCCCGGTATAGGCGCGCACCGAGGCAAAGCCGTGCGGTCCCAGCACGCTTTCGAGCGACCTCGTGGACCATTCCTGGTCGCTGGCGAGAAGTACCAGCGGAGGCGACGCTTCCCGGCCGGATTCCCCGGCCCCCGCGCCGCGAGGTGAACTGCTTTTCGCCTTTTCGGTCATCTCGCCTTTGAGTTCCTCACCGCCGGACCTTGAACCGGCGCAAACGGGCGTGGTCGGGACACCGCTACGCAAGTTTCCGGCCTTGGGTCGGCCATCGTTCATTCGGACAAAGGTCCAGTCAGGTCTGTTGCGGCTTCGCTACATCCGGGCAAACCCTAACGCCCAGATCGCCAAGTGGCCACGAAAATCGTCGCTACCCGCCGGGACGCAAGACCGAAGTTCGACCGGGCGTCCCATACCCGCTGGCTGCAACGCCTTGCGACGAGTCCGGCACGTCGGTCGTCTTTTCAGGCCAGTAGCAGCGGCCGGTGGCACCCCAGGCGACCGGGCGAGGTATCTGTTGTTGGCATAGCACAACACTTGCTAAGTGATTGGGTGGGGGGAGTGCGGCACACGTGTCGCGTTATGCATTACGTCGCAGGCGACAAGCCCTTCGCCTTCGGCTGGTCGTCCGCCATCTTTGGATTCCATCAGGGGACCCTCGTTATGAAGAGTACGACCCTCGCCGCCTCTATCATCACCCGGACCATCGGGAGCAAGCTGTTCGCCAGCCTGCTCGTGTTGGCGCCGCTGGCCAGCGCGTTTGGCCAGGCGACGATTGGGGAGATGCGGCGTCAGGCCACGCGGACCGAGCTCGAAAGCGCGGCCAAGTCACTGCAGTCGGCGGCGTTGTCCGCGCCTGACGAGAAGGCGCGTGCCCGATACCTGGCGGATGCAAATGCCATCCAGATGCGCCTGACGAACGGTGACTTCGTGCCCGGTGACCGGATCAAGCTGCTGATCGAGGGGGACACCGTCCTGAGCGACACGTTCATGGTTCGCGGTGACCGCATGCTGCCGCTGCCTAACATCGCGCCGATCTCCCTGCAGGGCGTGCTCGATTCCGAGCTGGAAACGCACCTGACCAAGGAGCTGGAGCGGTACATCAAGGAAGTGACGCTGACGGCGACGCCGCTGGTCCGCATTTCCCTCCTCGGATTCCCGCAGAGCAACTTCTTCACGGTACCGGTCGACCAGGCCATCACCGACGTGATCGCCGCCGCCGGTGGCTGGGGCAGCCCCGCCTCGTCGGCGATCGACAAGGCCGTCGTGCGCCGGGGAGGGGAGGTCGTGATGGATGCGAAGTCCACGGCGGAGGCCATCCGGCTCGGCAAGACAGTTGGCGACATGGCCATGCGCGATGGCGATGAGCTGTACCTGCCGGACAAGGCGTCGTCGACGTTCAACTGGCAGACCGCCATTGGCGCCGTGAGCGCGATCACCGGCATCTACTTCCTGCTGCGTTACGGCAGGCGCCGCCCCTGAGCCGAGACTTCGATTGAGCACCGGCATTCCCACGGAACTGACCCCGAACGGGCCTAACGCCCGGCCAAAGGTCCCGCCACCGCAGCGCGCGCGGCGGCTGGAAGGCGCGCCGACGCCGACGCCGACGCGGCCGACGCCGAAGGCGGTCGAGGTGGCCGAGGTCATCC
>CAMPKM010000153.1 GCA_946887155.1 uncultured Gemmatimonadota bacterium | reverse complement strand
GCCGGGGCTGGCGGCCGCCACACCACCGCCCCGCCCCCCGCCCCACCCAAACCCGCGCACCCCAACCCCGACCGGTGCCGCCCGCGCCGCCCCGGCCAGTTCAGTGTCCCTCCGCCAACCCGCGCCATCCGTGTTCCTTGTCCACCCGCGGAAATCGCCCTCAATCGGAGCGTAACGCGGTCAAGGGGTCGACCCTGGTGGCGCGACGCGCCGGAATGACGCACGCCAACACCGTGACAATCGCCACTGAAACGATCACGACCACGTACGCGATTGGATCATTGCCGCGCGCGCCAAGCAACTGCGAGCGCAGGATTCCACCCAGGGCAATGCCGCCCAGGACGCCGATACCGGAACCGATCGCGACCATCTTCAGCGACTGGCCAGTGACCAGGCGAAGCACGTTCCCTGCCCCGGCTCCAAGCGCCATTCGTATTCCGAATTCGCGCGTGCGTTGCTCGACCGCGTACGCCGTCAGCCCGAAGAGGCCCACCACCGCCATCAGCAGCGACAGGACGCCCATGCCCGCCGCCGAGTTGGTCATCAGTTTCGCTGACTCGAGCCAGCCCGATGACGACCAGATCGCTTCCTCCAGCGTCCGCACGTGGACGATCACGTTAGGGTCGATGCGGCGCGTCAATGCCTGTACGCGGTTCGCGACCTCGGGATCTCCATTCGTGCGCAGCATGGGCGTGAGGTAGTCCCCGGGTACATAAGCGTACCGCCGGGGCCAGAATCCAACGCCCGCCATCTGCGCATCCGCCGCGACCCCTATCACCAGGGCCTGGGTAAATGCACCCGATAACAGTTCCTTCGGACCATTCTGGTCCCGTGGAGTGATCGAAACGATCTTCCCGATCGGTTCCTCGTTCGGCCAGAGCGTTTCAGCGGTCCGTTCCGAAACCACGGCCACTGGCGCGTTGGATTCAACTTCCGCACGCGTGAACGCCCGGCCGCGCACGATGGCTATGCCGAGCGCGTCAAAGAAGTTCTCGGTCACCGCGTTCACGTAGCTCCAACCCGATTCCTTCGGCTCGCCGTCGGCTCGGGTGATTCGCGCCGACAACGGCTGCTCCATCGGGACGTCGCCGCGGGTCACCTGTTCGACACCGGGTATGCTCGGAAGCCGGCCGAGGAACTCAGCCATGAATCGGTCCGCTCGCGTTGAGTCGTATCCCGCATGCACAAGACTTGGCGAAACAGCGATGACATCACGACGGTTGAAGCCTGGATCGAGGCTGCCGACCGCTTGAACGCCACGCACCATCATCGCCGACGCCAGCAACAGCACCGTGGTCAGGGCGAGCTGCGAGATCACGAGACCTCGTCGCAAGTACACGCGTTCGGCGCCGGCTGTGGACCCGGCGGTCGTGCCGCCGCCGCGCATCGTGGTCAGCGGGTCGTGGCGCGTCGCCCGGAGCGCGGGCACGAGACCGAATACCAGAGTGCACGGGATCGACAGCAGGACCAGGTACACGAACACCGACGCGTCAGGCGCCAGCGCTTCAGCCAGGATTACCGGATCGCCACCCTTCATCAGCGACGTGAACGTGGGACCGAGGACGATTGCCCGTACCGTCCACGTCGCAATCGTGAGGCCGGCCGCTGCCGCCACGATCGACAGCACGAAACACTCCGTTATCCACGACCGGAGCACGCGACCCCGGCTTGCACCTAACGCCAGACGTACCCCCATTTCCCGGCGTCGCGCAGCCGCCCGGGCCAGCATCAGGTTGGCTACGGTCACGCTGGCAATGAGCAGGACGCTGAATGCGGCGCCGAGAAAGAGCGCGACGCCGGCCATCTCGCCCGCGTCGTTGATTCCCGATCGGGTGGCCAGGTGCATGCCGGTCGAAATGTCGCGCCCTCGCGTGGTGTCGCCCCGGGACGCCACCTGGTCGATCCGGAGCCGCAGCTCGGCCTGTGCCGCCGCCAGGCTTGCGCCAGGGCCGAGGCGTGCGTGAAGGAAAAGGAACCTCCTGCCTGACGAGCCGAACCAGTTCAAGCTGGTTTCCGTGTCCGTGTTGGGCAGGCGGGCCCGCGTACCTAACGGCAGCCAGAGGTCCGGCGGCAGGAGCGAGGTGCCGGTGAACGACTGTGGCATGACGCCAATCACCCGGAAGGGCTGACCATCCGCCAGTCGTATCTCTCGTCCGACGATACTCGAGTCGGAATTGAACCGGCGGCGCCAGAGCGAGTGGCTGAGGATAACGGTCGCGATCCCGACGGGAGGTGCGACGTCCGCTGGTGAAAACATCCGGCCTCGTGCGGCCCGTCCCCGGAGAGACGTCAGGAACCCGTCCGTGACGAACTCGGCCTGAACGGTCTGCGGATCCTGTTCCGGCGAGTCGGCGCCGAGCAGGACCACTTCGTCCGAAGTCGCCGACCACTCTGTCATGCTCTTCGTGTTGGCACTCAGCTGCTGGTACTCCTCCCATGACCAGAGATCACCAATGCGCAGCCACGTGGCGCCGTCCGCGATTGACGTCGGGGTCATTGCCCGCTTGAGCACCGCGAACAATGCGCCGTTCACGCCGAATCCGAGCGCCAGCGTGATGATGACCACAGCCGTGAATCCCGGTGTGCGAGCGAGAGCCCGCATCGCGTGGTGAATGTCCCGGCGGATGTCATCGATCATCCGTTCGCCGCGCGCGGCGCGGGCGTCGTCCGCAATCATCGTGACGTTACCGAGCGCGGTCCGTGCCGAGAGCCTCGCCTCTTCAGGGGACATGCCCCGGCCGAGATGCAGCCGCGTGGACTCCTCCAGGTGATACCGGAGCTCTTCTTCCATTTCGCCCGTGACGGTCTCTCGGCGGAGCAGGCTGCGAAGCCGTGCCAGGACAGCATCGAACATGGGCTACTCTCCCCGGGAAGCGAGAATCGCGGACAGTGCACCGGCGAATCGCTCCCACGTCGACCGTTCCGCCGCCAGTTGCCGGCGTCCCTGTGCGGTCAGCGCGTAGAACTTCGCCCGGCGGTTCTTCGCGGTCGTCTTCCACTTGGCCTTGATCAGCCCGCGTGATTCGAGGCGATACAGCGCCGGGTACAGCGAACCCGCGTTCACGGAGAGGACATCCTTCGAAGTGGCCTGGATGCGCAGCGTCAGGTCCCATCCGTTGGTCGCCCCACCCTGGAGCATCTGGAGGATGATCAGGTCGAGGGTGCCCTGCAGCAGGTCGGTACGGGTCGCGCGCATCGCGTTCGGCTAGGCTGTCTAGAGGAACGACTGGAGGATGCGTCGTTTCCTCTAGACAGTCAAGAGTAGAACGATTTTCGCGGAGATGCGCTCTGCACACGGATAGCGCGGGTTTGGCAGAAGGACGCCGTACGGCTGGCGACCGGCGGAACACCTGCCCGATCAGGCACATCTTCAAGCGGAATCACGATGGGTGTTCGGCCGGTCGCCTGCCGTCCAGTGTTATTCCGCGAAACCCGTGCTGCCCGCGTTCTGGGCTACTGCGGTCATCGTGGTTGGCCGAACAGGAAGGAACGCGTGTCGCTCGTGGCGGGACCGAAGCCACCCTGCACCTCGTAGACGCCTTCGGGCAGGTCATGAACGCCATCGAACCGGTCGGCGAGCCTGAAGTCGAAAATGGCGCGGTGAGTGGCGCCTGGACCAAACACCGTCACGCCGGGATCCCAGGCATGATGCGTGTTCCAGAGACCCGTGCGACCGCTGTTCAATCGGAAGCTGAACGACTCCGCCGGCAGGCTGCCTGACGAGGGCAGGAGGACGACCACCGAATCCGGCCAGGGGTTGGTCACCGTTACCACCAACCGGAAATGGCCGTCGTCCAGGGAGCGCTGGGGCACCGGCGGGTCGACAGCCACATCGACGCGCATCTCACCTGGCGCCACGCGCGCTACCGCGCCACCAACGGAAGGGGCGACGCCTACATCCCGCAGGCATCCGCCGAGGCACACGACGGAGCCTCCACAGTGCTCGAGGAATGCCTCACGAGAGTGTCCGCCGCGTCCTCCAATGAGTGCATGCAGCATCTCATGACGCACAAGACCGCCGTCCAGCATCGCGCGTTCGGCAATCACGATCCGGTCGCCAGCCGATGACCAGTAGCCGCTTACCGGCTCGCCCTTGTGCGTGAACTGCGCGACCCCCGGCACGACGTACCAGTCGATCGCCGCGAACTGCCCCGAACGAGCGGAACACGACTCCGTCATCGACCACCATACCTGATAGACCGGCGGCGCCGAGAGTAGCCGCGTGCCATCAGGCAATGGCTCAGTCGCTGAGTCGCAGGCCAGGAGCGTGCTGAGAACCGCGGAGAGCAACACCAGCGAAACACGCACGCCTCGTGGATTCATTCCCTGCCCTGGCTGCAATCGAACTCAGCGATTTACCTGCCAGGCGCAACGGTATCAGCGAGCGGGCTCGAGCGACAGAGCAAAATGAAAAGATTTTCGCCCTTAGCTCATCAACATGAGTTTCGTGGGTGTGTACGACCTGCCATTGCCCGCGGTGGTAAGCGCAGGCAGCGAAGTACCATTCACGTTGTCGATGTCTGCCGCCGCGGAGAACTGAAATTCTCACGCGGAGGAAATGATGAAAGCACGACTAGCGATGGCGGTTCTCGCCCTCGGCATGGCGGCGGTCAGTTGCGGAGACGAAGATGAATCGACCGCGCCGGCGTTCACACCGCTCGTTTTCAGGGCGGATCTCGATGGCGCTTCGCAACGACCGACCGCGGTCGACGTCCCCGCCGCTGGCACGGGCACATTCAGCGTCACCACCGGCATCTCCCCATTCTTTGACCCGACATCCGACGAACGGAAGCTCGTCACGTACTCGATCACCGTTGGTGACCTGAGCGCGGGAGCGGTCGAGGCGACGATCCACGGACCAGCCGACGACAATTCCGTCGCCGACGTGCTGGTGCCGCTCACCATAACGAGTACGGACTCGGCGGGCCTGATCATCAATGGCACTTTCGGCAGCACCACCAACCCGGCCGTATCCATCGATTCCCTGGTCAATCTGCTCAGGACGGGGAATGCCTACGTCAACATTCGAACGGCAGCCTTCCCCGAGGGCGAAATCAGGGGGCAGATCGGCGCCCGCTGAGTGACGCAGGTTTAGTTAAGCGACGCACGCCCGTTGCGAGGATTCGTTTCGTAACGGGCGGGTGCGCGCTGCCGAGGCCAAACAGCCGTGTTCGCGAAACCCCGGACAGAAGGCGGGTACGAGTTGCGTGCAAGCGGCGTTATGCGCAGAACACGGACGCCCCCCGACGTCTGTCGCACGGTCCGCCGTGAAGCGATCTCTTCTCACCGCGGAGGTACCACATGAGGTTGCGAAATACCCTGATCTCCCTGCTTGCCGTGTCCGTACTTGGCGCCGTCGCCTGCGACGACGACGACGAGGATCCCAATGGACCGCCCGACACGCAGACGTTCGAGGCCTCACTCGATGGCGCGTCGGAAGTCCCACCGGTACCAACCGCTACCGCCACGGCTGACGCGAATTTCACGGCAACAACAACCGGGAACACGACTACGATCGTCTACACGGTCACCGTGAGCGGCAACATGAGCGGACCCGTGACGGCTGCGCACATCCACGGCCCGGCGGGCACGACAGGCATCGCTGAGCCGATCGTGACGCTGAACATCAGCAACCTGACCGGAACGTCGGGTGTGCTCGTCTCCGGATCGTTCACGTTCACCGGGCATGCCAGCATCGACATGCAGGAGCTGCTCGCGCTCATGGACGACGGCAACACGTACATCAATCTCCACACGACGGCAAACCCGACCGGAGAAATTCGCGGACAGATCTCGGACTGAACGACAACCGTATGGTGGCGGCAAGCGATTACTCCTCCGGTCTAACCGGGAGTGCTCTCAGGTCGCTTGTCGCCATCACGGCTTCGCCTCGCGTTGAGGTTGGCTGGTCCCACCGCAGGAAAGCCGTTCTCGTCGTTGAGACGGCTGTGTTTGTACTGGCGGCGCGTGCCTGACGAGATTGAGAGCAACAACCGTATCAACAGACATCCGGGAGGATCCATGACCACCGCCGCCAGAACGCAGGAATTGCTCGAGCACGAACGTCGCTTCTGGAACGCGATGCGAGCCAAGGACGGCGAGGCGGCCTCGCAGATGACGCATGACAACTGCATCGTCGTCGGTGCCCAGGGGGTCTCCGCCATCACCCCGGAAACCATGGGCCGCCTGACGACGGAAGGCGACTGGGAGCTCGAACGGTACACGTTCGATGAATCGTCGGCGCAGGTGCAATTCCTCAATGAGGACGTCGCGCTGGTCGCCTACCAGGTAAAGGAGAAGCTCACCGTCGACGGGACGCGCGTGAACCTCGAGGCCAACGATTCATCCGTGTGGGTCAGGAAGAACGGTGAGTGGTTGTGCGCGATGCACACCGAGTCCCTGGTCGGCGATCCGTTCGGCCGCGACAAGACGAAACCGAAACCGAAGGCTTGACGGGACGCCTGGCGGACGGGCCGAGCCCGCCCGCCATTCGCTCGTCAGGCAAGCGTCTGTGCCACCTGCTCCAGCAGGTCGAACGAGTCCTGCATCCCGGCTTCCATTCCGGAATCGATGATGATGTCCCGGACTTCCTTCGTGCGACAATCAATGAGAGTGGTCAGGAGTGTCCTGTCGGCGCGGGCGGTGAACGTCGTCGTGACCACGGTCGCCTCCTCCGCGCCGCCTGGCCCGGGCGGCGCACCCTCGTAGACCTCGGTGTAAACCAGTTTCTCGTTAGGTACGATCTCCCGGTATTCGCCGTGGAACCCGACCTCGAAGTCCTTGCCGGCGATCATCACCGAGCGCCACTTCCCACCGACGCGCAGGTCGATCTCCGCCAGTTGCATGGTGCCGCGATTGGCGTGCCACCAGCGCTTCACCAGCTCCGGCGTGGTCAAGGCCTTCCAGACCAGGTGCGCCGGCGCATCGAACTCGCGCGTGATGAGGATCTGCGTGTCCGACGGCAGCGTCACGACCGCGTTGCCCTTACTCGTCTTCGTCACCATTGCCCTGCTCCTCCCG
>CAMPKM010000152.1 GCA_946887155.1 uncultured Gemmatimonadota bacterium | reverse complement strand
CTCCGGGTTCATCCCGACGAGCTTACCGACCTCGCCGAGGGATCGTTCCTCGCATTGAACGTACTGCCGGTGACAACCGTTGCAACGCGTCAGCGCTTCTTCGTGAGCATGGTGCCGCGGCAGGTCTTCGCACCGCAGTTGCACGGGAATCGCCGCTTGGCCGCCGGTGTGTGACGCTCCTTCAGGACGAACGCGTAGTCGTAGGCGAGTTCCTCGCCGGGCTTCACGTCGCGAATCGTCTCGATCCAGATGCGATCATCGTCGTCGACCACCGCGTCGCAGTTGGGATCGCAGGAGTGGTTGATGAACCGCGCGTCGTTGCCGTCCACGTTGGCATCGACCACGATGTCATCGTCGATCGCGAACAGGTTGGTGTGATGCGGCGCACCTTCGACGTCGGGATAGCGTGTGTGCATCTCGGCGGGAGTGATGCGGGCGCCGGCGTACTCGATGAGGCGAGTGCCTCTGAGAATCGTCCGTGTCGCAAACGCGCCCAGTCCATGCATGGGTGACGCGCGTATTTCGAATGGACGCCTCAACATCCTTATCGCGAACCTCTCGTACGCCCCTCTCGGGTACGCGCCTGGGAATACGAAGCGAACAAGATCCGCGTCAATTCGCCCAATCCGCGGCGACTCGCTCCTCCAGCCGTTGACCTACCGCGCCAATCCGCTCAGGCCCACAAGGCATCGATCCACACCAGAAAACGCAAGAATCAGAATAAACCACCTAACAAGTACAGCAGCATGCCGGCCAATCCGCCGACGAGCGTGCCGTTGATACGGATGAACTGGAGGTCCCGGCCGATCGCCAGCTCGATTCTCCGCGACGTGGCGATCGGGTCCCAGCGCTTGACCGTCGACGCGATCAGCTCCCCGACTTCGTCCTGGTACCGCTCGATCACCACGATCGCGGCGTCGACGATCCACTGGTCGATCTTGGCCATCAACGCCGGATCGGACTGGATCGCCTGGCCCAGCCCCCGCAGCCCCCGCTCGATCGCCTCGGTGTTGACCTCGTCCGGCGAATCCGCATAACGACTGAGTTTGGCCTTCGCATCTCGCCAGATCGCGCCCGACAGCTTCTGCACCGCCTCGGCATTCAGGACTTCTTCCTTGATCTTTTCGGCCTTGAGGATGACCTCCGGCGACGCCTGCAACTTGACGATGAATTCGTCGATGGCCGTGTCGAACCGCAGGCGAAGCGGATGCTCCGGATTTTCGTTCACGTCCTTCAGCGTCGCCTCGAGGGCCTGCACGATGCGCCGCGTGATCTTGTCGTCCACCGCACCGGGGACCCACCACGGAGACTCCTTGTCCACCCGGTCGCGGATGAGATCCTGGTTCTCGGTGAGGCCCCTGGCCGTCAGGCGGATCACCTGGTCGAGCAGCGCCTGGTGGCGGTTGTCGGCCGTCAGCAGGGCCAGGAACCGTCCGATCAGCGGCGCGACGGGCGTTTCGCGGACGCGATTCATGATCGCGTTGCCGATGAGGTTGTCCACGTCTTCGTCGCGGAGGACGTTCGCACCCGCCGACGCCGCCCGGGCGATCTGTTTCGACACTGACCGCACCGACTCCGGCTCCATCAGCCACGTGCTCAACCGTTCCGCCGGGCGCAGCATCGTCAGGCGCTGCGCGATCACGTCGCGGTTCAGGAAGTTCCGCTGGACGAACATGCCTAACGTGATGCCGACCCGGTCCTTGCGCGCGGGGATGATCGCGGTGTGCGGGATCGGGATCCCCATCGGGTGCTTGAACAGCGCGGTCACGGCGAACCAGTCGGCCAGGGCGCCCACCATCGACGCTTCGGCGGTCGCCACCACGATGCCAAGCCATGGATAACGCGCCTCGAACAGCTTGGCGATGACGAAGATGACCGTCGCCAGGCCGAGCAGGCCGGTGGCCCATCGCTTCATGTTCCTGAGCGCGCGTTCCCGATCAGCGTCCTCGCCGGGACGGAGGGAGATCGGTTCGGAAAGACCGGCGCTTCCAGGAGCCTGCTTGCTGGCCGCGCCGGTCGTTGCCTCCAGCGCGGGTTTGCCGGGGCTCGTGCTGGTGCCCCCGCGAGCGTCGCTCATCACTTACTCCCGCAGTGTGACCCTGCCCAGGTCGATCAGGCGCGGAGACACGCCCGCGGGCGCGTCGGCAAACAGGACCACCGGCCGGCCGCGAATATCGCTGATCTGCACCATCAGCCGGCGATCGTCGGCGCCGTACGTGCGCGTCGTACCGGAACCCGCACCGGGGCGGATGCTGCCGTGACGCTTGATCAGCGAGGTATCGAGCAGGTCGAAGAACTCGGCGGCATCGATCGACGTGTCCCACACCGTCACCCACACGATCGCATCGCCGCGCGGCGTCTCGATGAGCATGTACCGGTCGCCATCCCACCCCGCGGCGCCGCGCACCGCTGACGCCTGTTCCTTCAGGTACTCATACAACAGGATGCGCGTCTCGAATTCGCCGAGGTTGTTCTGGTAGACCGCGCGTCCGGTGAGCGGATCTGGCAGCTCGACCGTCGTTGGATCGTCAGGCGTCTGGAAGTACCGCTCGGGGTGCAGCAACTGTTCGGTCGATTGCGGCATCTTCGCAAACACCGACTGACCCTTTGTCTCCTGCTTGAACCGGCGCATGAACTCGGCGCCCGTCAGGTACGGGAAGATGAGCGTTTCCTGCAAAATCGTCGGCGCCGAGGCGAAGACCGGCATCGAACCCTGCATGTCGCGAATCATCTGCCTGACGCGATCCCATCCACCCGGCAGCGCCGTGATCGCGTTGTCGGATCCGATCATCGCGCCGATCTGCTCCAGCGTCGCCTGCCCTTCGACGATCGTCTGGCCCGTCGTCAGGCGGGCGTTGTCGTCGCGTGACGTCGTCAGCGAATCGAGGTTGAAGTGCTGGTCCTGCAGCGCGTGCACGAGCTCGTGCGAAATCGTGATGTTGGTGAGCTGCTCGTCGCCGCCCTCCACCACGTACAGCGTCTTCGCCTTCGGGTCGTAGTAGCCCGCCACCTGCTCGGTGAGCAGGTCGAGCATGAACTTGCGAAGGTCCATCCCGACCGGGATCAGCTTCAGCGCCTTGTAGGAGCGCTCCATGCCGCTCAATTCGGAAGCCGGCATCTCCTCGTTGAACCGGCGTTCGAGAAACGCGCGCACGGAATCGCGGGGCTGTGATTCGAGTCGAGGTGGTACCTTGAACTCCAGTCCCGTCGCCTTCTCGATCTTCGGGATCGTCTCGGCGACCTGCCTGGCGAATGGATCGCCCGATTCCGGCCCTCGGCTGCACGCGCCGATCAGAAGGAAGGCGCCGGACAGCGCCGCGATCCTTACGCTGCCCATGTCACCTCCCGGCCGGTCGCTACCGCCACGACGCGCGCGACGTCGATGCCACGCACCACGATGCCTTCCTGCATCAACACGTCCGCCAGTTCCGTCTCGACGCTGCCTAACGTCAACGGCACCGGCTCGGCCACCGGCTCTTCCGTCCTGGTGGGAGCCGGCGCCGGCTGGCTCGCTCGCGTAGCCGGCGCCGCGGGCCGCGGACTCGGCGACCCGATGAAGATGGCCTCGAGCTCGGCGCCGAATTGCTCGAGTGCCGCCATGCCGCTGTCGATGGGATCTTCCATGGTGACAGGCTGCGGCTGCTCACGACCGGCCCCCTGCCGTCCCCGCGCCGGATCCCGCAACAGCTCCCGCCGCCGGCGGATGAGCGACTCCGCTCGCGGCGAATAGCGCGCGATGGCGTGCGTGTGCGCGCAGGCTTCGTCGAGGACGTCAATCGCCCGGTCCGGACGACGGCGATCGGTCTGATGGATGTCGGTCAGGTCGACCGCCGCCCGCAGCGACTCGTCGGAAATCAGCACGTTGTGGTGCCGCTGCAGGCGTTCCTGGCGGGCACGGAGGATGTCGAGCGTTTCTTCTGATGAAAGCTCACGCACAACGATGCGCTGGAACCGGCGTTCGAGGGCGGGATCGGCTCGCACCCACCGATCGTATTCATCGTCGGTCGTCGCGCCAATCACGCGGAAGTCACCACGCACGAGCGCCGGCTTGAGCATGTTCGCGGCATCCATCGCCACGCCCATCGCGGTGCCTTGTCCGATGAGGTTGTGCAGCTCGTCGATGAAGAGGATGATGTCGCTGCGGGCGCGCGTTTCTTCAACGAGGGCGCGGATGCGTTCCTCGTACTGCCCGCGGTAGGTGGTCCCGGCGAGGAGCGCCACGTGATCGACAGCCAGGACCTTCGAGTCGCGCAGCGACAGCGGCACGTCGCCGGCCGCCAACTTCGCCGCCAGACCCTCCGCGATCGCAGTCTTTCCTACTCCGGCCGGTCCGACGAGGGCCGGATTGTTCTTGCCCTGGCGGAGGAGGATGTCCATGACGCGCGCTATTTCGGCATCGCGCGCACGCACGATCTCCAGCTTCCCCGCGCGCGCATCGGCGTTGAGGTCGCGTCCAAATCGTGCCAATGCACCCGAAATCGGGCGCGAAACGTCGTTGTCGCTCACGAGACTCCCATCACCTGGACTCTGTACCAGTCGGCCAGTTGCTGTCCAAAAACCAATGCCAGCACGGCGGCCGGCGCAAGGAAAACACCAAACGGAACCAGTGGCATTTCCGGCGCTTCATCCACTCCCAGTTCCAGCTCGATCTGCCCCTCGTTTCGCCGGCGCCTGAGCCGCACGATGGGATACACCACAAGCAGGAAAGTGACAGCGCCAATCGCGGCGCCGAGGAAGATCACCAGCAACGAGCGCCACGGACCCAGCGCCGCACCAACCACCGCCATCAGCGTTTCATCTCCAAAGCCCATCGCTTCCTTCTTCAGTATCACTTCACCAAGCCACCCGATGATGCGAATGGCTCCCACGGCGACGCAGGCCCCGATGAACGCATCCATCGGCTGTGCAAATGGCGTGACGTCGCTGCTCAGGCCACCGTACACCGCGGTCGCCAGGACAAACACGAACCCGAAAACGGTAAAGCCATCGGGAATCAGGTAGTGCTTCGCGTCCGTGACGGCGATGCCAAGCATGATCGTCCCGAACACCGCCACCCGGATCGCGGTGAGGGATGGTCCCCACGCCAGGGCGCACAGCAGCCACCCTAACGCGACAACCAGCTCGACCGCGGGATACACTACGGAGATCGGGGCCCGGCAGTTCCGGCATTTTCCGCCCAGCCTGACCCAGCCCAGGATCGGAACGTTGTCATACCATTTGATGGGGGTGCCGCAATACGGGCATTTCGACGGCGGGCTGATGACCGACTCGTCGACCGGCCAGCGCGCAATGCAGACATTCAGGAAAGAGCCTATCGCCGCTCCCGTCAGGAAGAAGATGAGCAGCAGCGGCCAGTCAGTGGCGATCACGATGTCAACTCGTGCAGCAGGATTCCGGTGGCGACCGCCACGTTGAGCGACTCCACGGTTGATGCAATCGGAAGCGAAACAACCTTCGCGGCGGTCTCGCGGACCGGCGCCGACAGGCCCGCGCCCTCATTGCCCACGGCCAGCGCCAGTCGAGCCGGCGATTTCGACGGCAGCGCCTCCCCCCCGGCATCGGCGGCCCAGAGCGGAATGGATGCCCCGGAAAGAAAGTTCCGGACGTCCTCCCACGAGGCGTGGAATGCCGGATGATGGAAGTGTGCGCCCATTGCACTACGGACGACTTTCGCGTTCCACACGTCAACGGTCCCGGGGAGCGCCACGGTGGCCGTGGCACCTAACGCAGCAGCTGTCCGGATGATGGTCCCGACATTCCCCGGATCCTGCACGGCGTCCAGCAGGAGCAGACGCATCGGGTCGGCGCCGCCGACCCCTGCCAGGCTGTATGCGGGTACGGCAGCCAGCGCGACAATTCCCTGCGGCGATTCCGTTTCGGCGACGGTGCGGAATTCCTTTTCGTCGAGCTCCGCAATCTCCAGTTCCCGGGCCCGTGCCGTGTTCACCAGCGCTTCGCCACGCGGGGAGTCGACCAGCTTGGGCGCGACGAGCAGGCCAGTGATCGACAGCGACGAACGCAGGAGTTCCTCCGCGGCGCGGATGCCTTCGACCACGAACAGGCCTTCGCGTTCGCGGGCTTTCCGGCGCTTGAGATCCCTGGCGAGGGTCAGGAGGCGCATGCAGACGATGGACGGGAGACGTGAGAAACGTGAAACGTGAAGACGTGAGGACGTGAGACGTGAGACGTGAGACGTGAGACGTGAGACGTGAGTGAAACCTGATCAGGACTGAGGAAGACGACGGATGAATTCAATGGCGACCTTCTCGAATTGGGTACCGGCTTTCCTCGTTACCTCGATCACGTCCTGGTGCGTGATCGGCCGGTCGGTCAGGCCCGATGCCAGGTTCGTTATGCAGCTCATGCCGGCGACGCGCATGCCGATCGCGCGCGCGACGATGACCTCGTGCACGGTCGACATCCCCGTCGCGTCGGCGCCGAGCCGCTCGAGCATGCGGACCTCGGCGGGGGTTTCGTAGGTTGGTCCGCTCACGCCGATGTACACCCCCTCGGTGACCGGTACGCCGACCGCGTTCGCGCAATCCACCAGCAACGTCCGGAGCGCAGGATCCCAGGGGTCCGACATGTCGGGAAAGCGCTCGTCGCCAGGCACCACCGGCCCGATGAGCGGGTTGCCGAATGTCAGGTTGATGTGGTCCCTGATGACCATGAGGTCACCCGGGGTCATCGTCCGGCGGATGCCGCCGGCGGCGTTGGACAGCAGGAGCACCGGCGCGCCTAACGCATGCAGGACGCGAACCGGGAACGCCGTTTCTGCCGGCGAGTGACCCTCGTAGACATGGAACCGTCCCGCCAGCGCAAGGACCGGACGGCCGGCCAGTGTGCCCGCGATCAGCCGGCCGGCGTGTCCCGCGACGGTGGGCTCGGCAAATCCGGGCAGTTCGTCGTACGGGATCGACCGCGCGTCCTCGATCCGCTTCGCGAGTCCGCCAAGCCCGGAGCCGAGGACGATACCGGCAACTGGAGCATCGACCGGGATGCGTTCGCGCACGAGCCGGGCAACGCCGGTCGCGTCAGGC
>CAMPKM010000151.1 GCA_946887155.1 uncultured Gemmatimonadota bacterium | reverse complement strand
TCCGGCGGTGGACGGGAGCCGTGCCCAGTGCCTTCCGCGCGGGGTCGCAGGCGACGTGAGCGGCGATATTTCGCTTCACGGCACAGGAAAGACGCCACTGATCGGGATGCCGTTGCCTGCCTAACCTTTCCGGCGACCCACGGCCTGTGTCACGGCCTCGCTCACGCGGGCGGCCACGTCGTCCTGGGCCGTCAGGATGCTGTCGACGGCGAAGTCCTGCTGGTGCACCCAGACGGGCACCGACGGATCGGGGTCGATCAGGCGGATGTTCACGCGGGCGCGGGCGCCGGAGCGCTGCACCGAAGATTCGATCAGGTACATCGGCGGAGCGGCGACGTCTTGAACGGGTGCGCTGAACACCTGCAGGCCGTTCCGCACCAGCGAGGCTTCGATCGCATTCAGGAACGGCAGCGTGATGCCGCTGTCGGCGCTGGTCGGCAGCGACGGACGGACGACGCGCACCGCGCTCGGCGCCACCGTGATCGCCGGCGGCGGCGGCGCTTTCGGCCAGAACGTCCAGGCCCACAGGGCCGCAATCGCGCCTAACGCGGCTACGATCCACCCGCGGCGGATATTCCGCTCCCAGCGCTTGCGGGTTACCGTCTCGGGACGCGCCGCGACCGGACCGCCGATGGCGTCCGCGCTGTCGAGGACGCGCTGGACGTCGCCGGCATTCTTCGGCCTGTCGTTAGGATCCTTCTCGAGGCATTGCATGACGATGTCGGCCAGCGCCACCGGGATGTCGTAGCGGCGGGCAGCCAGCGGGGCGGGCAGTTCCGTCAACTGCGCCGCCAGGACGCCCTGCGGTGTGCGGCCGAAGAAAGGCGGCGAACCGAGGAGCATCTCGTAGCCGACGATGCCGATCGCGTAGAGGTCGACACGGTGGTCGGCATTGGGATCGGCGGCGGCCTGCTCGGGCGCCATGTATTGCGGCGTACCTAACGATATGCCGACACCGGTGATCGACTGCCCCTCGGCGACGTACCGGTTGCGCGACGCCGACACGGCCTTGGCGACGCCGAAATCGGTCACCACCGCGGCCGAGCCGGTGAGCATGATGTTGTCGGGCTTGATGTCACGGTGGACGATGCCGCTGGCGTGCGCATATGCCAGCGCGCGGGTGACGTCGCGCAGGATGCCGACCGTCTCGCGGATCGATAGCGGACCACGGGCCATGCGCGCCCGCAGCGACTCGCCGCTGACGAACGGCATGATGAAATACGGCAGGTTGCCGAGTATGCCGGCGCTGAGGACGGGAACGACGTTAGGGTGGTGCAGCCCGGCGAGCACCATGATCTCGCGTTCGAACCGTTCGACCGACACCGCGGCGGCGAGCTGGGGGCTCAGGACCTTGATGACAACCTTCCGGTTGAGCGCCTTTTCTTCCGCGACGAAGACGCGCGACATGCCCGCCCCACTGATCTCGAACTGGATCGTGTGGGTGGACTCGAACTGTTGAGCCAGGCGGGCGGGAAGGTCGTCTAACACTGGTCTCTTTGTCGTACGGAAGGGGTGGGGGGAAGTTTACTACCAGGGGACCTGACTGCCGAAATGCGCTAACTGCCTGAGGGCGCGAACTGCCTGGGGGCGAACTGTCCGAGGGTGCGAACTGCCTGAGGGGTTTGGACTGCCGAAGGGCGCGGACTGCCGAAGGACGCAAAATGCCGAAGGGCGCCGACAGCCGAAGGGCGCGGACTGCCGAAGGGCGCGAATTGCCGAGGGGCGCGGACTGCCGAGGGGCGCGGACTGCCGAGGGGCGCGGACTGCCAAAGGGCGCGGACGTCCTATACGAAAAAAAGCCGGGGATCCTGGTTGTCGGTCCACGACGCCCGCAATGCGGTTCCGAACAGGACGCAAAGCCATGGCAACGTCGTGACCCCGAACTTCAGGATCCCCTGCTTTGATTCACACTCACAAGCAATTACTGGTCCAGCGCCGGGAAAGTTCCAGAAGCTGTTTATTACGAAAGCATTAACGAAACTGCCGATTCCTAACGCCGCAAAACTTCCGTGAAGCGACGCGCCTCCTCCTTCCGAGGGAGCCGCTACCTCCTCTTAAGACGATGTGAGTGACGGAGCGCTCAACCCGGAGAAGCAGAAGCGCCGCAACTCTGTAGCAAGACCGCAGCATCACCGATCACCCCTTCAACCCTTGAACTATCGAACCGACGCGACCAGCCGCTGGAATTGTGGATAGGACGAATCAGTCGTCGTCAAACGGTTGAGGGACCCGGCCGGTAACTGCGCGATCCGCGCCTGAACGTATTGGGCACGGTCCTCGGCCTGTGGGTGCGAGGAGAACCAGGCGTCGAGCGCGCCCGGATTGGACTGCGCCATGCGCGCCAGCTCCTCGAACATCGTCACCAAGCCGTTAGGGTGAATACCGGCCGCCGTCACGTACTGGATCGCGGTCAGGTCCGACTCGCGTTCGGCCGCGCGGCTGAACTTTGCGAGATACGCAGTCCCGCCAACGTTGACGGCCGCCCGACCGGCACCACTCTGGCACACGGACGTGAACACGCACAGCAGACCGGCGCCGAGGTTGGCGTTCTGCACGCGTCCCATCTGTTCGGCGCTGTGGCCTAACGTGACGTGGGCAACTTCGTGCGCGAGCACACCGGCGAGTTCGGCAATGTTGTCGGCGGCGGCCACGAGGCCGGTGCTCACGTAGATGAAACCACCGGGGAGCGCGAACGCGTTCACTTCGTCGGATCGATACAGGGCGAACTGAAAGTCCTGGCCGGCGTAAGGCGTGGCGCTGACGATGCGCTGGCCGAGTTGCTCGACGTACTGGTCGGCGGACGCGTTGCGGACGATCGGAAGTTCCTGGTCGAGCTGGGCCGCCTGCTGGGCGCCCATTTGCGCTGCCTGCTGCCGCGAGACCGAACACGCGCTCAGGACGGCCGCGACCGCCAGTGCCGTGAGCGAAATTGTTGAGCGATTCATTTATTCCTCCAGAGCTTGCTTGAACAAAGTCATACTGGAGGTACCCCGCGGTGCTGCGCCTGTGTCTTTCGAGG
The DNA here is from genome assembly GCA_946887155.1 of uncultured Gemmatimonadota bacterium. Next base: position 4,026 of record CAMPKM010000151.1, on the reverse strand, counting down.
GCAGACGGGTTCGGTGCGTGGTGCTTGTTTTGGGTTCCGTGCGCGGTGGCTTGTTTGGGTTCCGTGCGCGGCGGCGCTTCGCGAGGGCTCTGCCTCGGCTCGGGAGGCGCCTGCGCTGGGCGGTTGAACATCTTGTTTGATGCGCTGGTCGCACCTCGCCGGGGCAGACCCTCGCTCGCGCCGCTCTGGCGTGGTACCCGGTTGGGGTGAGGTCTTACGCTTTACAGCGATCGTACAATGCTTCGTTGGCGCGTGCGTTCGACGGCGCACGAGCTTTGCATCCGTGAGAACACTTGGTACTCGTCAGGCGGTCGCGGCGGTTTGCCTTTGTTCGGGTGCCCTTGCGAAGCGCCGCCGCGCACGGAGCCAGGGATGATCACGACCAGCGTTGCGCCGGAACAGGAAAAGGACGACGAGGCATACGCGTGGCGGCAGGCGAAGCGCGAGGGACTGTTAGGCGTTAGACCCACTCCCAAACAGCGCAAAAGGATCACAGTCGTAAGATTGCTCACACGCCCACCGTGTAAGACCTGTTGGCGGCGCAAGCGAGGGTCTGCCAAGGCGAGGTGCGACCAGCGTATCCAATAAGATGTTCATCCGCCCAGCGCAGGCGCCTCCCGAGCCGCGGCAGAGCCCTCGCGAAGCGACGCCGCGCACGGAGCCAGCTTTGATGACGACCAACGGTGCAACGGGAGAAAGGACAACGGCGATGTTGTCGGCGGCGGGCCCGAGGCCGGTGCTCACGTAGATGAATCCACCGCGGAACGCGAACGCGTTCAACGAACTGTCCTACTGCGCTCTCAGTTTTTCGAGTGCAGTCATGCGAGCCCGCGCGGCTTGAACGATGGGCTGCAATTCCGGGTCGGCGTTTCGCCATTGGTGAGCGAACGCCGAATACATCTCATAGGCCTTGGTGTAGTCCCGGCGATCCTCGTAGAGCTGCGCCAATCGCCGGCGCGCGAGCGCCAGGTCCTGTGCCTCGCTCCAGATCGTCAGGTCGATCGACGTGGAATTGACGTACCGCTCGTAGTAGTGCAGGGCCGAGTCGGCCTGACCGGCCTTGTCGAAGACCTTGGCGATGCGCACCGCGGAGGTCTTGATTTGCGGCCCGATGTCGCTGCGACGCACTGCGTCGATGGCATCCGCATAACGCTGCTCGAGCAGCGCGAGGAACGTTTCCGCCTGGGCGAGCATGCTGCTGCCGCCTCCGGTGCTCGCGCGATTTGGGTCGTCGCGCCTCAGGCCGTCCACCATGCGTCGGATAAGCTCCGGCCGCTGCGCATGGTACGCCGCCATCAGGTAGTAGTCGGTGTACCGCTCGCGTGGAGGCAGCGACTCCTGCGGAAACATCCTGATCGCAGAATCGAGAAGGCGGCGCGCGCCCGTGATATCGTCGAGAAACAACGCGTGATCCGCGGATTCACTGAGCAGGCTGGTTCCTGCGGCGGCAGCTACTCCGCGTGCCGAAGTGGCCCGCTCCTCGAACTTCAACGTTTCCCATGAGTCGCGGAGGCGACCGGCTCGCCGCTGAAGGCCGCGCAGGATCGTCGCCCCGACTTCCGCCACGTATGGATTCTCATTGGACTGCCGCAACTGCGTCGCGATGCCAAACGCCACCGAATCCTGGTTCATGAGCGTGGCCAACGGTACCGCCAGCACCGCAGCCAGGAAACGATTTCCGCCTCGCGTCGTAAACTCCGACAGTGCGGCCTGCGCGCTGTCGACCTGCCCCAGCTCCGCGTAGCCAAAAGCCAGCATCCAATACGGATCGAACGTCGTCGAGTCCACGGCGATCGCCTCGTGAGCGAGTCGAATCGATCCCGCGTGATCGCGCGTGGCGAACAGCGCTTCGGTCAGCCGCACGGCGGCGCGTTCCGGATCGATCGCGTACATCGCCTCGGCGGCCTGTCGCATCCGGACGAGATCGGGGTTCGGGCCCGCCAGCCAGTAGTCCTTCTCGATCTCGGCGCGTTCATACGGTGTGGCCCGCTCACGCATGGCGTACGCACGTTCGACCATCTCGCTCTGGAACTGTCGCGTGCTGAGGACGGCGCTCAGCGTCGTACCCAGGTATCGATAGGCGGATGCAAAACCGGAGTCGAGGGCGACGGCCTCGCGCGCCGCCTGGAACGCCGCGGGATAGTCTCCCCGACGCTCGGCGCGCAGCGCTTCAGTGAACTTGCGGAGCGCGGGGAGCGACGAGGTAGTGACGCTAGGCAGTTCGGGCGCCGCATTGATGCTTCGCAACGATTCACCGACGCGTTCGCGCAATCGCTTGGCGAGGCGACCGGTCGCGGACGTGAAGTCGGCGTCGTTCTCGGCGGTTTCCTGGAGGGTGACCAGCGGGTCACCGCCGTCCGCGGGGAGCAGGCGAACGGTCAGGGCGTACGATGCACCAACACGCCTGACATCTCCTTCCAGGATCGCCTTGGCGCCGGCACGAGTCGCGACCTCGCGCGCGACGTCTCCAGCCAGCGTGGCGCCGGGGCGTTGCATCTGCTGCAGAAACATGCCAACGCGGTCGGTCGCGATCAGCCGAAGCGCTTTCGACTCTGACAGGCCGGCACGCAATCCCTCGGCGAAGACGTCACCGAGTCCGCTGTCGGACGACGGCCCGCGCATGTCGGCGATGATGATGCGATCCCGGGCCTCGAGCGCGTTGGAACCGATCAACGTACCGAACGGCCCGATGCCGAACTGGCGCATCGCCATGTAGCCGGCGACGGCCGCGACGAACACGCCGAGTGCGACAGCGCCGCCGACGACCGTCTTTCTCCATGTGAATTGCCGCGGGTTCTCGACGGCGATTCGCGCCAGCGTCCCCACCGGGGTAACGGTGGACGTGCGCCAGACGTGCCGCTGGCGCTCGAGCCACGCCGTGACGAGAACGATCGGCAAGCCGATCATCATCACGCCGAGTGCGCCGGGAAAAACCCAGCCCGGAAGGCCAATCACGGAAATCGACAATCGTGCCAGCAGTGCGACGGTCGCAAACGCCGCCACATAGATGAGGAGCGCCTTGGCCAGGCCTAACGGTTGGCTGACGGAAGAAACCGCGGATGGGGCGTGCTGGGCGCCCTCGAGCGTGGTGACCAGTTCGACGGCCGACGCCGGCCTGGCGTCGGGTGCCTTGGCCAGGCACTGCATGACGACGTTGCTCACGGCCATCGGCACGCCGGCAGCACGGGACGCCAGGTGTTCCGGTTCCTCGGCCATGTGCGCCCGGATCAGGTCGTGCGGTGTCCGGTGGCGCTCGAAGGGATGCCGTCCCGAAAGGAGTTCGTACGCCATCACGCCCCACGCGTACAGGTCGGCCCGGGCACCCGTCGAGGGATCGCCGGCGGCCTGCTCGGGCGCCATGTAGGCCGGCGTACCTAACGAGGTGCCGACATGGGTCAGGGTGATGTCCGGTGTCGCCTCGTTCATCGATTCGGAGATCGCCTTGGCAATCCCGAAGTCGGTGACGACGGCGGTACCCGCCGAGAGCAGGACGTTCTCGGGTTTGATGTCGCGGTGGACGACACCCTCGGAGTGCGCATACGCCAGGGCCTTGGCGACGTCGCGGAGGACGCCGAGGGCATCACCGGTGGTTAGCGCGTTCCTTGCCAGGCGCAGTCGGAGCGACTCACCCGTGACGAACGGCATCGTGTAGTAGGGGAGGCCGTCGATTTCACCGGCTCGCAGCACGGGCACGATGTTCGCCTGTTGGAGGCGGGCGGCGACCTTGATCTCGCGGACGAACCGTTCAGCGCTCAGCCCCTCGGCGACCTCGGGGCTCATGACCTTGACTACGACTTTTCGGCCGAGCGCAGTCTCTTCGGCGACAAAGACGCGAGACATGCCGGCGCCACCGAGCTCTCGCTCCAGCGAATAGGTCCCGCTGAGTTGGGTCGCGACGCGTGTCTGAAGATCGGTCAATGGGCTGGGATTGAACCTGCCAAATATACGGCTCGGCCCGCCACCGAAGAACCGGGACGGAGGAGGGACGGAGGAGGGACGGAGCAGGGACGGAGCAGGGACGGAGCA
>CAMPKM010000150.1 GCA_946887155.1 uncultured Gemmatimonadota bacterium | reverse complement strand
ACCCCGGCACTGACCCCGAACTCTGGGCGCGAGTGACCGAGCGCGCCGGAATGGGACCGCCCACCAGGCGCCGCGCGCTCTATTGACGTTGTGCGAAGACGACGCAATGCCCTCCCGGCTCGCGAACGCCAATCTCGAGCGTGCCATAGAACGTGCTGCGTCTCGGCATTTCGATCGGATATCCGTCGAGTGCCTTTTCGACCGCCTCGAGGTCCGAAATCTCGATGAATAACGCCGTTGACCTTCCGTTCACCTCACCGGTGTGGGCGCCCAGGTCTGCCAGGATGCTCGATACGCTCTGGAGCATGATCTCCGTACCGTCCTTCACCAGGATCGCGAAGCCGAGGGTATCCTCGTGAGGGACGGTGAGGGTCAAGTCGAAGCCGAGCCGATCCTGCCAGAAGTCGATACTCGGCTGCACGTTTTCCACGGCGAGAACCGCGGTGATTCTCTGAACACTGAATGCCGCCATGCTGGGCTCCGAAACGAATGGACAGGGCGGGAAACATGAAAGGGCAGGGCGCAAAGCGCAAAGCACCAGCACGAAGGCTCCGCGACTCATAGGTTCAAAACATGTCTGACGGTGATCCGCTGCTTCGCTTCCGGGCCGAGTTCCCGATCCTTGGCCACACGAACTACCTGGTATCCAACTCGCTCGGGGCGATGCCGCGGTCGGTACCGGACCGGCTCGCCGGGTATGCGGAGGCATGGGCGCAGTACGGTGTGCGGGCGTGGGCACGGGAATGGTGGCAGATGCCGGGCATGGTCGGTGATGCGATCGCGCCGCTGATCGGTGCATCGTCCGGCGAAGTGGTGATGATGCCTAACGTGACGGCCGCGCAAACGACCATTCTCTCGGCGTTCTCCTACCGCGCGCCGCGGAACCGGATCGTGATGACCGCGCTCGACTTTCCTTCCGTCATGTACGCCTACGAGGCGCTCGCCACGCGCCTGGGTGCGGAGGTCGTGGTCGTACCGTCATCGGACGGGATCGGCGTGGACGAGGAGCAGTTGCTGGCGGCGATCGATGAACGGACGGCGCTGGTCGCCATCTCCCACGTCCTCTTCAAGTCCGCGTACATCATGGATGTCGCGCGCATAACGCGACACGCTCACGATGCCGGGGCACTGGTGTCGCTGGATGCATTTCATTCGGTGGGCGTCATGCCGGTCGACGTGAAGGCCAGTGGCGCCGATTTCCTGACCGGTGGGGTGTTGAAATGGTTATGTGGAGGTCCCGGCGGATGCTTTCTCTATGCCGCGCCAGAGTCCACACGAGACCTCCAACCATCGGTGACCGGATGGATGGCGCATGCGCGCCCGTTTGCCTTCGAGACCGACATGGATTACGCGGAGGGCGCCTATCGCTGGCTTGGCGGAACGCCCGCGATCCCCGCGATCTATGCGGCCATCGAGGGACCACAAATCGTCGGGAAAGCGGGCATCGCGGCGATCCGCGAGAAGAGCATCAGGCAGACCAGCCGGTTGGTCGAACTCGCCGACGATCGCGGTTTCCGCATCCATGTCCCGCGCGATTCCTCCCGGCGCGGCGGGACGGTGGCATTCGACGTTCCGAACGCGCGTGAGGTCGCCCAGACGCTGCTCGACCGCGACATCCTGGTCGACTTCCGTCCAGGGGCCGGCATTCGGCTGGCGCCGCATTTCTATACACGCGACGAAGAGCTCGAGGAAGCCGTCGCCGCCATCGACGATATCCTCCTGACGGGCGCCTGGTCGAAACATGCCGGCCGGTCTTCCGTGGTGACGTAGCCGTCCACGCATTACCGTAAAGACGGCCGTATAGCCACCCACATCCGCCAACCGACATCGCTCGTCATGCCAACGCCTCCGAAGAAGCTCCGAAAGCAGTACAACAACGAGAAGTATCCCGAGATCGTGTTGCGCTTCGAAGACGGGCACGAAATCAAGATTCCGAAAGGAACCGTGAAATCGTTCGACGCCTGGGCGGGTGAGCGGATCAAGATCCTGGCGATCTGGGATCACACGTCGGGCGAACGCGAGAAGGTCGACACGTTGCTCGCCGAACAGTTCGCGGACGAGGGCAACTAGCACGAGCCCACATGCAGATTCGGTGGTCAGGCTGGCGCCGGAAGTTCAGGCGGCGCTGGCGTCAGGCACACCGGTCGTTGGGCTCGAAAGCTCGGTGCTCGCGCAGGGCCTGCCCGCTCCGCGCAACGCCGAAGCGGCTGAGCGGATGTCTGTCGCCGTACGAAGTGCTGGAGCGGTGCCGGCGATCACGGGCGTCGTGCGCGGTCAGGTAGTCGCGGGCCTGGAGCCCGAGGAGCTATCGCGCTTCCTCCTCGGTCATGACGTTTCGAAGGCATCGGCGAGGGATCTTGGCGCTGTGATGGCAGGCCGGCGCGATGCGGCTACGACGGTGGCCAGCGCTCTCCTCATCTGCCACGTCGCCGGCATACAGGTCTTTGCGACGGGTGGCATCGGTGGCGTCCATCGCACACCCGCATTTGACGAATCAGCGGACCTGATCGAACTCGCGCGAACTCCGGTTATTGTCGTCTGTGCGGGCGCGAAGTCCGTACTCGACCTCGCGGCAACGGTTGAACGACTCGAAACACTTGGTGTGACCGTGATCGGATATCGCACGAGCGAATTCCCGGGATTCCACTACGCCAATACGGGCATTCCCGTCCCTTCGCGATTCGACGATGCCGGCGATGTCGTCGCAGTGTTCCGGTCACAACGTGCGCTCGGCCACCCGGCAGCCGTGGTTGTCGTACAACCGCCGCCGGCGGAGGCGGCGCTGCCGCGCGACGAGATGGAGAACGCCATAGAGGAATCGCTTCGTGACGCTCGTGAGGCAGGCGTGCGTGGGTCGGTGACGACGCCGTGGCTGCTCGCTTCACTAGCGCGACGCACCGCGGGCCGTACCGTCGACGTCAACCTGGCACTGCTGGAAGCGAACGCACGGTTGGCGGCGGAGCTTGCGGTGCGCCTCGCTTCCCGGGACTCGTGAGGCGGATGGGGATGGCCCGCGCCCGAAGCGGGACGCGAAGCGTTGATCACGCAAGGTGGAACCATTTTCGTGACGTCACGATGATGACGCCACGTGCGTCATGTGGGGAAAACACAACCGTTGAACTCGGCGGCGTTTCAGTGGTAGAATGTGCGTCGCACGTCGTCTCGCACACGAGGTGACCAGGTAGATGCCGGCTCCGTTCATGAGTTCCGAGGAATACGATGAACGCGCGCACACGCTGTACAACGACGCCCGGTACGATGAAGCGCTGGCGGTGCTGCGCGAGGGGCTCACGCTGTATCCACATGCGGTTGAGCTGCACATAGGTGTAGGGTACGCACGACTCGCTCGCGAGGAATTCGCGTGGGCGAGGCGCAGCTTCGAGGAGGCGCTCGTCCTCGACGGGGACCACGAAGACGCACTCGCCGGCTATGGCGAGACGTTGCTCAAGTTCGGGCAGACGGCCGACGCGCTACGCGCATTTCGTCGCGTGCTCGACCTGGGGTACGAAGATGACCTGGAGCTGATGCTGCAGGTTGGGCGCGCGCTGTTCCGCGATGGGTTGGTGAGCGAGGCGAAGGAATTTTTCGAGATCGCCGCTCGTCAGGCTCCGGAATCGGCGGAGGCCGTGGCGCTCGTCGGGTTCGCGCAGCATCGGCTCGGCGAAGATGAACTGTCGATCGCGACGCTGCGTCGCGCGTTACAGCTCGATTCGGACAACGCCGAGGCGCGCATCTACCTCGGCAACATCCTCTACGACCGGGGTGAACTCGAGGCGGCGCTCTTTCACCTCGATCGCACGTCGCCCGAGGATCACTGGGAAGAGCTGGGGATCTGGCGTCTCATCGAGTTGAAGAAGACCATCCATCGGCTGAGCGACGATGACGCCGACATCCGGCGCTGGGAAAACCGGCTGGCGGACCTCGCGGGTGAACCTGACGCGATCGACGACCTGCTGGCCGAGATCGAGCAGCGGGCACTCGAGGATGCGCAGGTCGATGCCCGGAACCAGCTCGAGCTCTTCGGGCAGATGCTGGCGGGGCTGGCCGATTCCCGCCACGACGGTGTCAACCATCGCATCCTGAAGGACGGTCATCCGTTCGACGGCACCTGGGACGAGATCGTGGCGAAGATGCGTGATTCGGGTGCGTGGTCGGGCAGGCCCATCCACGAGTTCATGATGAACGAGGCGCGCCGCGGGTTTTCGCTTACGGGTGTCGTGATCCCGACCGGTGACGCCGAGAGCTTCATCCGGGGCAGCGCCGACGCGGGCCTGCTCCGAATCCTGAAGTGAAAACGGGGTCAGACGCTCTTTCCAGGAAACGGGGTCAGACGCCATTAGTTCGGGGTCAGACCCGGGGTCTGACCCCGGGTCTGACCCCGAACTAATGGCGTCTGACCCCGTTTTGGTCGTGCGACGGGTACTGCCGAACGGGTTGACGGTCCTGGTCCGCGAGGACCACAGCGCGCCCGTCACCGCGATCGTCACCTGGGTCAACGCGGGCTACTTCGACGAGCCCGACCAAACGATCGGCATCTCGCACGTGCTCGAGCACATGTACTTCAAGGGGACGCCGACGCGCGGCGTTGGCGAGATCGCCCGGGAAACGAAAGCAAGCGGCGGGTATCTCAACGCGCACACGATCTACGATCACACGGCGTACGAGACCGTCCTGCCGAGTTCCGGCTTCGTCCGCGGACTCGAGATACAGGCCGACGCCTACGCCAACTCGCTGATCGACGCCGGTGAGCTCGCGCGTGAGCTGGAAGTCATCATCCAGGAGGCCAAGCGAAAGCAGGATTCGCCATCGGCCGTCTCGACGGAATCGATGTACGCGCTGATTCACGACCGCCATCGCTTCCGGCGCTGGCGCATCGGCGAAGAGACCGGCCTTCGCGCGTTGACGCGCGAGCACATGCTGGCCTTCTACCGGAATCATTACCGACCTCGAAACACCATCCTCGTCGTCGTGGGTGACGTTGACGCCGATGCCGCGATGGCGCACGTGGAACGGTTATATGGCCACCTGCCTGACGAGCCGGTGCGGCCGGACGTCGGTCCGGTGGAATCCGCGCCACCGGGATTCCGGTTCCGCGAGATGGCGGGCGATGTCACCCAGGCGCAGGTCGTCTTCGGGTGGAGAACGCCGGGACCGGCGCACCCCGATACGCCTGCGCTGGATCTCGCCGGTGCCCTGCTGAGCGATGGTCGAGGCTCCCGGCTGTACCGCGCGGTGCGCGAGCGCGAACTGGCGAGCTCCGTCGCCGCGATGAACTACACGCCACGGGACGTCGGCGTGTTTCTCATCCGTTCGGAGGGAGATGTCGGCCGCGCCGCCCAGGCGATCGACGCGATCTGGGCAAACGTGGCGGCGCTGCGCGATCAGCCCGCGTCGTCGTTCGAGCTCGATCGCGTGAAGCGACTCTTCGAGACGCGGTGGCTTCGGCGCCAGGAAACCATGGAAGGTCAGGCCGACTTCCTGGCCGAGTGGGAAGGGCAGGGCGGCTGGGAGTTGTCGAAGACGTACTTCGACGCCGTGATGGCGCTCGAACCGGCCGTAGTGCATGACGCCGTCCGGCGCCACCTCGATCCCGATCAGGCATCGCTGCTCGTGTATCGACCGCGCACCGCGCCGGTTCTGGATGCACCAGCCGTCGAAGTTCGTCGGCGACTGGACGAAAACGCCACGAGTGACCTGGTCGCGGCGGCGGCCGCGGCGCCTGCTTCCCATGCCCATCCGCTCGTCGGACCGCGCGTGTCACTGGAACGCCGCGTCGGAGCGGTGAGCGTGTTCAGGGCGGCGTCAGGCCTGCCGATACTCGTCAGGCGGCGACCGGGTTCGCCGATTGTGTACCTGGGCCTGTACCTCGCCGGGGGAACTGCGGCCGAACCCGCGGCACAGGCCGGGATTTCGACGGTGATGATGCGCGCGTCCGTGAAGGGTACCCGGCTCCGGAACGCTGACGACATTGCCAACGAGTCGGAAATGCTGGGCGGCAGCGTGTCGACGAGCGTGAGCAGCGACGGCGGCGGCTGGACGTTTTCCGTCCCGGTGTCTCGCTACCGCGACGCGATCAACCTGTTGCAGGACGTCGTGCAGCATCCCCGTTTCGACCAGGGTGCCGTGGAAACGGAGCGGTCAATGGCGCTCTCCCAGCTGGCACAGCTGCGCGACGACATGATGCGCTATCCCCTGCGGCTTGCCAGCGAAGGGGCGTTCAGGTGGCACCCCTATGGGCGGTCGTCGATCGGCTCCGAGGAAACCCTGCACGAGTTGTCGGCCGAATTGGTTCGCGACTGGCATGCACAGTCGGTGCTCTCGTCAGGCGCCGTGGCCGCGGCCGTCGGTGACGTGGACGAAGAAGAACTGGCGCAGGCACTGGCCGACGCGTTCGGCGAACTCGTGGTCGCGCCCGTGCCGGAGCTACCGTTGCCCGAATGGCCGGCGACCGTGACGCAGCGCGTGGAGTACCGCGACAAGGCGCAGACGGCCCTGGCGATCGCGTTTCCCGGACCTTCCCGCCGCGACCCGCAACGGTTCGCTGCTTCCATGCTCTCGGCGATTGCCAGCGGCCTGGGCGGACGGTTTTTCGACGAACTGCGTGACAAGCGAAGCCTCGCCTACACGGTCCACGCCTGGTCGGCGGAACGGGTGCGGGCGGGAATGTTCACGACGTACATCGCGACCGGTCCATCGCAGGAAGAGGAGGCGCGGGCCGGGCTCCTGTCGGAAATCCAGCGTTTGCGCGACGAGCCGGTCACGGCCGAGGAGCTGCAGCGGGCGACTCGTTATGCGCTGGGGTCGCACGCGATCGCGCTGCAGAGCGGATCGATGGTGCTGGCGGAAATCCTGGACGCCTGGCTCTTTGGGAGCGGGCTCGAGGAACTGAAGGAGTACGAATCGCAGATAGCGGCAGTGACCGCGGCGTCGATCCAGGCGTGGGCGCGTGAAGCCCTGGACCCGGCGCGCAGAGTCGAGGGCGTAGTCCGAGGAAAATGAGCGAGTCGGAATGCAGCCGTATGCTCCCGATTCCCGATTCCCGATTCCCGATTCCCGATTCCCTATCCCCTCGCCCGCC
>CAMPKM010000149.1 GCA_946887155.1 uncultured Gemmatimonadota bacterium | reverse complement strand
TGCCGGACGCTGGGGAGATGACACACCTCTCGACGCTTCACGAGTCCGCGGTCGCGTCGCGGTCTTCCTCGGCGGACCCATGTCGACCGGCAGCGGTGGACGTGGTGGTCGTGGCGGTGGCGGCCCTCAACGCTGTGACGCACTCCCTGATCGATTCGGGGCGGCCGCGGCGGTCATTGCGGATGCCGCCGCCGCGGCCCGGGGCGGCCGAGGTGGACGCAGTGGTGGAAGCGGGACGACCGCCGCCGATACGATGGATGCGCGTGCCGCGGCCGCGGGCGCGGTCGGGATGATTTTCATCGGCCTCGAGTCGACGTCAGCGGCGACGGTTCGCGCCGCCTTTGCGACGCGCATGGGCATGGAACCGACGCCTAACGCCGCCACGCGTCCGGAGCTGCCGGCCGCCATCATCTCGGCAGCGGCCGCGAACCGGATGTTCGGCAAGGCGGCAGGTGATCTGGCCATCGGCGACCAGGGCCGGCCCATCACCGGCACATGGAACGACGCCTGGCGGAAAGGCGCCGTTCCCGCCCGGAACGTCATTGCCATCCTGCCCGGCTCCGACCCGGCGCGTGCCAACGAGTACGTGCTCGTTGGCGCGCATAACGATCACACGGGCATCAGCGGAACAGTGGTCGAGCACGACTCCATTCGCGCCGTCAACATGGTCACGCGCCGGCAGGGAGCCAACGATCCCTCGTGCATACCGACCGCGGACCAGCAGCGTCGCATCGATTCGATGATCGCCCACGCGCGCAGTGTGAGGCCGCCGCGGCGTGACTCGATCTCCAACGGCGCCGACGACGACGGTTCGGGCAGCATGGTCATGGTGGAAATCGCCGAGCGCTTTGCGCGCGAAAAGCCGGCCCGCTCCATCATCTTCATTTCGCATCAGGGCGAGGAAGGAGGACTGCGAGGCTCGCGCTGGTTCGTGGATCACCCGACCGTGCCACTCGAACAGATCGTGGCCGCGCACAACATGGACATGGTGGGCAAGGGACGCGTGACCGAGGTGAAGTATGGCGGCCCGTCATCCATACAGATGCTTGGCGCCCGGCGGCTCTCGCGCGAGTTCGGGGACATCATCGATTCGGTCAATGCCGTCCGGGAAGAGACGATGGCAATCGACCGATCGTGGGACGCGACCACGAACCCCATGCGGCGGTTCTGCCGGAGCGACCAGGTGAACTACGTCCGGAAGAACGTACCGGTGGTCTACATCTCGCTCGGCTATTCGCACGACTACCATCAGGTCACCGACGAGCCGCAGTACATCGATTATGAGCATTCTGCTCGGCTGGGGCGGTTTGTCTACGACATCATGACAGCCGTCGCGAACCGGCGCGACAAGCCTGCCATTGCCGGACCGGATCCTTCTTACCCCGCCTGTTAACTGCGATTTGCACGGGTAGAGCGCGAACGCGGACGGCGCAGAGGACTCTGATTACCGCGGGTACTTCGTTGGAGAGAATTTGGACACCCACCTGTCGGCGAACGATTTGAGACCGGCCCCGGGGGGGTCCAGGTTCTCGCCAATGCAGTATCGGCGGCCACCCGTGTCGTCAGCGTTATCCGCGTTCAGGCTTTCCCGCGTGAATCGAAGTTTGCACACCAGCGAGGACACGTCACCGTCCCGCTTTCAGGACGAAGCACAGCGTCACCTAGAAAACAGAACGACTTACAACGACCTCGACCAGAAACGAGGCGACGCATCGTCATACGGCGCAATGTGATACGCGTCCTCCGAAAATGGAGCCGTTCAGGAACCGGCGCGGACATTCCGGCGGCACATGGCATGCCATAACGAGGGTCAACTGTGTACCATGCCGTCAGTCAGTTCTCGTACACGAGGCGTCCCATGAGAACAAATCTGTCTCGCTCGTCCATGCTCGGCGCACTGCTTCTTCTGCCGGTCTCCGCATCGTTCGCGCAGGACCCGGCGTCGGCGAGAACCGTCGCCTACTACTCGGCGGAGGAGCTGGACAACCTCGTCGCGCCCGTCGCCCTCTATCCTGATGCGCTGCTCGCGCAGATCCTGGTGGCGTCGACGTTTCCGGAGCAGATCGAGGTTGCGGCGCAGCACATTCGTGAACACGGCAACCGTGACATCGACAACCAGGGCTGGGACCTGAGCGTGAAGGCGGTGGCGTATTACCCGCCCGTGCTGAACATGCTGTACAGCCAGGAAGACTGGGCGTCCGCGTTAGGCCAGGCGTATGCCGGGCAATCCGGCGACGTGATGGACGCGGTGCAGCGCCTGCGTGAGATGGCCCGGGAGCAGGGCAACCTGGTATCGACACCGGAGCACACGGTCACGTACGACCGCGACCGCATTGTCATCGTCCCGGCGAATCCGCAGGTCATCTACGTCCCCACCTACGACCCGGCGATCGTGTACGTGCGCCCGGTCTTCGGGATGCGGTTCCATGGCGGCTACTTCTCGTTCGGTATCGGCTTCCCGATCGGTTCGTGGCTCGTCTACGACATGGACTGGTGGGGCCGCCGCGTCTACTACGATGGCTGGTATGGTGGCGGCTGGAGGTACCGTGCCCGCCCGTACATCCATATCTCACCCGTGTACGTGCATCCGCGGCACCGCATCATCAACATCAACGTCAACATCTTCTCGCGCCGCGTGGATTACCGGAACCTGGACCGCCGGTATCGTTATGTCCGGCATTCGGTCCGGTTCGATCGCCCGGACCGCCCGCGTTATGCGGATCGGGGCGGCTATCGCGATCGTGACGACCGTCGCGGTCCCATCGAAGTTCTCCGCGACCGGTATGGCCGGGACCGGGACGGCCGTCCCGATGGTGTGCGAGGTGATCGTGACAACGACCGCATCGGTGATCGCACGTCATCCTTCGACGATTTCCGTCCGGATCGTGGTGGAAACGACCGAGACGCACGCGTTCGCGAGCCGGAACGCTCCGGCTTCGGCGTGATCGAACGCCAGCGCGAACCTCAGCCGCAAACACGTGGTCGCGTCGAGTCGAACGACAAGGCCAGGGTTCAGGGCGGGAACAGCCGCAACGCGCGCCCGCAGGCACCGGTCTTCACCGCGCCGCAACGGTCCGCGAGCGAGAAGCCGAGCGGCAACGCAAGCGCTCGTAGCCAGACCAGCGCGCCCCGTGGTAATGCGCGCCCGGCACCAACGGTGCTTCGATCGCAGCCACGCACCACCCAACCGAAATCGTCAGGCAGCGGACGGGTACAAGGATCGACCCTCCGTAGCTCGCGTCCGTCGTCGTCCTTCCAGTCGCAGCCAAGAGCCGCGACGCGAAAGTCGAGCGGTGGGCAGGTCTCCAGGCCCTCCGCCGCGCGATCGGCGCCGAGCCGGCCGTCCGCGAGTTTCTCCGGCGGTGGCGGCGGTGGGAAAGTGAAAGCCAGTGGAGGCGGGGGCGGTGGTAGTGCCCGCGCTGCCAGTGGCGGCAAGAGCAAGGGTGGTGGAGGAGGAAAGGGCCGCAAGCCATAACAGCGGTCCACAGGAAAGTGGCCAACGGATTCCCCCGGTTGGCCGCTTTCTTTTTTTCAGCCTGTCACCGCGACGAGGCGCGGCTGGAGTCCGCCGGCGACGTCACCATGTCCAACCAGGCGCGCGCGGTGCGCTCTGACGGCAGCCACGCCGTCGGATGGTTAGGCACGCGTGCATCGCCCAGCGGGGCAAAGGTCCGTGAATCGAGGTCGCCGAGGTAGCCAGACTTCTCCTCGAGTTTCGCCAGGGAACCGTCGCGATGACGCGCACGCAGCTTCAGCACCTCGTCGAAGAACACGAGCGACACATCCCGTGACTTCCCGACGACGTGCCCGACACCGGGCTCCTCGGCCAGCGCCCACAGTGCGCCGCCGCGCCGGTTCACCGCGAACAACCCGGCGATGGTGTTGTTACGGAACGCGAGGTCCTTGCCGCCGATGAAGAGCATTCCCGGCACCTCGCGTGCCGCCTTCGACAGCAGCGCCGAGTAGTAGATCCCACCCTTGTTCACGGCGAACGCCATCACGCGTTCCGGTTTCCATGCGACGAACTCGTAATTGAACTGTCCTCCTGCCGACATGCCCCAGAGCAGGAGCGGTGCATCGGTGATCTCGGGATGTCGGGAGCGTTCGGCGAACCGACTGATGGCGCTCAGCAAGGCATTCCCACTGCCGCGCGAGACGGCGATGTATTCCTCGATGAAGCCCTGCTCGTGAGGCTTGTCGGTAAAGCGACAGGCGACGATCGCGAGTGCATGCTCGGTGGCGAACTTCTGCCACACCGTATCCTGCGCCATCGCGCGGCCATCGCCGTTCGAACCCGGCACCAGAACGAGGACACCGCGGAGCTCCGCGCTTCCGGGCGCCCAGAATCGAAACTGGGCCTTGTCGAAATTCGCGCCCGGTGGAAGTGAATCGTCCAGAACGGACTGCGACGCCGACTCGACGGTCAGGGTCAGCAGCAGCGAAGCAGCGAGCAGGAGGATGCGCATGGGGTTCAGGGCTCGGAATCGATCAGGATGTACCCACGGTCTACGTCGACGGCGACACTGACGTTCGCCTCCGGCGTGAGCCCCTTGAGCACGTCACTGGCCAGGAAGTGATGCACGTGCAGGCCGGCGTTGACCGCCTTGTTGCAGGTACAGGACATTTCTTCGACGGCCACATCGTACTCATCACCACCCAGCGCCAACGTCAGCGGCGCATCGGCCGATAGCAGGCGATCGGCGAGCGAAGCGGGGATTTCCAAACGTCCATCACCGGGCGTTTTTCGCGACACGACAGTTCGCACGATCAGCATGATTCGGCGCTCCACGGCATTACGGAAGGTACCTGTCCGAACCCCGCTGCAGAATCTCGCTACCCCTCGCGTTCCCATGATGAAGGCGCCCTGACTGCCTGGTCGCACCATGCGGCATGGAACGCCCAACGATCGACGACGCTCGCGCCGTGCTCCAGCGTTTCTTCGGCTACCCTGACTTCCGCGTCGCGCAGCTCCCCGCTATCGAATCAGTGCTT
Organism: uncultured Gemmatimonadota bacterium; assembly: GCA_946887155.1. The sequence goes on along the minus strand of CAMPKM010000149.1, from coordinate 2,090 downwards.
TCCGGTCGTGATTCGGTGATCGTGTTGCCGACCGGCGGAGGAAAGTCGATCTGCTTCCAGGTACCGGCACTCTGCCTCCGGCGCATGACGGTCGTGGTTTCTCCGCTCATCTCGCTGATGGCCGACCAGGTACAGGCTCTGGAACAGAAGGGTATCGGCGCCACGTACCTGAACAGCACGCTGACGCCTGACGAGACATCGGCGCGCGTTGAACGGATTCGTCGAGGTGATGTTCGCCTCCTGTACGTGGCGCCGGAGAGACTGGCCGTGGGCTCGACGTCGAAACTCCTCGCCGAAACCGGCGTCGACCTCCTGGCGATCGACGAGGCGCATTGCGTGAGCGAATGGGGTCAGGACTTTCGTCCGAGCTACCTGAAGCTGCCAGAACTCCGCCGGAGTATCGGCGACCCTCAGACCGTCGCGCTCACCGCCACCGCCACGCCGGGCGTTCGTCGCGACGTGGCGCGGCTGCTGGAACTCCGCACGCCTGATGAAATCGTCGGCGGATTCGACCGGCCAAACCTGACGTTCCGGATCCAGGTCGTCGAGAACGACGCTGAGCGCAATGCCGCGATGGTCGGCCGCCTCCGCAACGCGACCGACCCTTGCGTCGTGTATGCCGCGACGAGACGACAAGTCGAGCAGGTCGCGCGAATCCTCTCGTCAGGCAGGGTGAACGCGGTCCCTTACCATGCCGGGTTGCCTCCGGAGCGGCGGGCCCGCGCCCAGGACGCGTTCATGCAGGGAACGGCGCAGGTTATCGTGGCCACGAACGCCTTCGGCATGGGTATCGACAAACCGAACGTCAGGCTCGTGCTGCACTATATCCATTCCGGATCGCTCGAGGATTACTACCAGGAAGCAGGCCGCGCAGGGCGCGACGGGAATCATTCGCATTGCCTGCTCCTCTTCAGCGAGCGTGATCGGTCCGTGCACGACCGGATGCGCGAGCGCGGACAGGTGTCGGGCGATGTCTTGCGACGCGTCTGGCTGTACCTGGCGGCGATGTCATCCGGCCGACGCGCGGTCCCGCTCGACGAAGCCATGCTCGCTTCGCGTCTGGGGGGCCTCACGCCGGAACTGGTTTCGCGAGCGCTCGGCGTCCTCGAGGTGCGGGGACTCTTTCCCATGATCTCGCGCCCGGACCAGGTCAGGGTTCGATTGCTCGCCTCGCCGCTGCGGATCGAATGCGAACGAGAGTCGCTCAGTAACGCAGCTTGCGCCCTGCTATTGCGGGTGGCGGAGCAGGTTGGCGAGTCGCAGGACTGGATCAATTGGCCGGTGCGTGGACACGGACAGTCGGCTCACCGGTTCACCGCGGCAGTACACGAATTGGAGAGCCGGCAGCTTCTTTGCGTCGACTCGCCCCCCTGCCAGGCCGTTGTACCACGCGATAGCCTCGCTCGCCAACACCTGGAGCGCACGATCCTGCACCTCAGAACGCGACGTGCCGCGGAACGCCGAAAGCTTGATGCCATGGTTGGTTACGCGACAGAGCTAATGTGCCGTCGCAAGTACCTCCTGCAATACTTCGGGGACAGCTTGGCCGAAAGCATGCGCTGCGGGGAGTGTGACGTCTGTTCACCAACCTGAATACCGGTCGAGGTTGAACGACCGACTACTTTCCGCGTGGATTTCGATCTCATTCCGGTTCAGCCATGCACGACCATCTCTATTTCAACGAACAGCACCTGGCGGTGAGGGAGACCGTTCGCGCCTTTGCGCGCGATGAGGTCGCCCCCATAGCCGCCAGGTACGACGCGTCAGCCGAGTTTCCCTGGCCGACGATCGCGCGCATGGCTGAACTGGGATTCCTCGGCGTGCCTTGGGCGGAAGAGTATGGCGGCGCGGGGCTGGACATCCTGAGCTACGTGATGGTGATCCACGAACTGGCGAAGGTCGACGCGTCGCACGGGCTCACCGTTTCCGCGCACACGACGTTAGGCACCTCGCCCATCATGAACTTCGGGACCGCGGCGCAAAAGGAGCGGTATGTGCCGCTGCTGGCGTCGGGCCGCGTCATGGGTGGATTTGGGCTGACCGAGGAAAGCGCCGGCAGCGATGCGGCGGGCACCCGGACCCGGGCGGTC
>CAMPKM010000148.1 GCA_946887155.1 uncultured Gemmatimonadota bacterium | reverse complement strand
AACGGGTATTGGTTATGGGTTATTGGTACGGGTACTGCTACTGGTATGGCCTAACGCTGCCGATGCGTACGCGTTCAGCGACCAGTCATCGCGCCTGCCGGCTTCTGCATGAAACAGTCCGGCGCGGGCGATCATTGCCGCATTATCCGTCGCCAATCGGACCGATGGAGCGTACACGTTGGCGCCGAGGTCGGCCAGTTGGCTGCGGATCTCGGCGACGAGCGCCTGGTTGCAGGCGACGCCTCCGCCGAGGACCACGCGGTCCCGGTGATGCTGCTCGGCGGCACGGCGAACCTTTGCGGCCAGCGTTTCGATCAAGGCGTCCTGGAAGCCGCGAGCGATGTGCGGCGCGTCGCGCTCGATGTCGTCCGAGGCTCGGACGGCGTAGAGGACGGCGGTCTTGAGGCCGCTGAAGGAGACGTCGTAATAGTCATCGTCGCCGGGCTGCTGGCTCCGGCGCAGCATCGGCCGGGCAAAACGGAACCTCGATCCATCTCCCTCGCGCGCGAGGCGCTCGATGTGGCGCCCGCCCGGGTAAGGGAGGCCTAACAACTTGGCCACCTTGTCGAACGCTTCGCCGGCGGCGTCGTCGCGGGTGCCGCCCAGGACCAGGTAGTTGCCCCACGCCGGCACGTCGACCAGGAGGGTGTGGCCACCCGATACGAGCAGGGCGGTGAACGGAGGCACAGCACCCGGATGCTCGAGCGACTGCGCGAACAGGTGGCCTTCCATGTGATGTACGCCGACCAGCGGCTTGCCGGCGCCGAAGGCGAGTCCCTTGGCGTAGCTCACGCCGACGAGCAGCGCGCCCACCAGGCCCGGCGCGTTGGTCACGGCCACGGCATCGACGTCGCCCAGCTGGATGCCGGCCTCGCGCAGCGCCTGGTTGACGACCGGTGCGATCGCCGTCACGTGCGCGCGCGACGCGATCTCCGGCACGACGCCGCCGAAAATGCGGTGCACGTCCTGCGACAGGATGACGAGCGACTTCTGCTCGACCTTGTCCCCCGAGCCGGCAACGACCGCGGCCGAGGTTTCATCGCAGGAGGTTTCGATGCCGAGGACTACCACCTGGGAATCGGGAATCGGGAATTGGGAATCGGGAATCGGGAATTGGGTCGCCTTACCTTGCGGTTGGCGCTGGGCCAGCGCCTAACAACTGGGCAACGAGCGCGCGGTTCGCGGGGGAGTTCCAGTCCGATGCGCCGGCCACGCGCTTGCGAATCACGCCATCGGCGCCAATCAGGTAGGTCGCGGGGATGCCGCGCGCTTCGTAATCCTGCTCGATTTTCCCCGATCCCTCGACCAGTACCTCGAACGTCAGTTGTTTGCGGGCCACAAAATCGCGAACGCGCTGCTCGAAGCCCGGGTCGTCGACGGCGACGGCCACGACCTTGAGTCCTTTTGGGGCGAAATCGCGGTGGAGCGTCTCGATCGCCGGCATCTCCCACTCGCAGGGGCCGCACCAGGTTGCCCAGATGTTGAGCAGCACGACCTGGCCGCGATAGTCGGCGATGGTTTTCGCGACTGGAACCGGGTCCAGCGTGACAGCATGGAAGTCAGGCGCCGGCGCGCCGGGTGCCACGCGCGATTCCCTCGTCTCGAAGGCGCCGGCATACGAGAGGCCGATGAGCGAGCCTGCCAACAGCACCAGGGCGAACGCGACCCGTCGCATCACGCTTGCTCCGAGCAACGCGCCCGTAGTTCCCGGATCTCGGCGGCGGTGTCGCTGGCCGTGAAGACGGCGTTCCCGGCGACGAAGGTATCGGCCCCGGCGCGCCAGCACCGCGCAATCGTGTCGCGCGAGACGCCGCCGTCGACTTCGAGCGCGGCCTGTGATCCGGCTGCATCGAGCAATTGGCGCGCCCGGCCGATCTTCGCCACCGAGCCTTCGATGAACTGCTGGCCGCCGAATCCCGGATTCACGCTCATGACCAGGAGCAGGTCCAGGTCACCCGCGACGTCGCGGAGCGATTCGACCGGTGTCGACGGATTGATCGCGACGCCCGCCTTGCAGCCGACTTCCCTGATGCGATACAACTGCCGATGCAGGTGCGGCGCGGCTTCCTGGTGAATCGTGAGGACGTTCGCCCCGGCCAAGGAAAAGGCGTCGAAGTACTTCTCCGGCTCCACCACCATCAGGTGGACGTCGAGCGGAAGACTCGTCAGGCGTCGCAGCGTCTCGATGACCTTGGCGCCGAACGTCAGGTTCGGGACGAACCGGCCGTCCATCACGTCAACGTGAAGCCAGTCGGCGCCACCCTCGACACAACGCGCGACGTCGTCGGACAGCCGGCCGAAGTCGGCGCTCAACACCGACGGCGCGATGCGCACGCTCATGGCCGCCCGGAGACGCGGATGGTGATGAAGTCAGTCACGGTGACGACCGATCCGGCAACCGGTACCTGCGCCAGGACGAGCCCGACCGGGAGGGCGCTGGTCGAGTCGTACTGGGTCTCGCTGATGTGAAGCCCCAGCTGCTCGAGCGTCGCGCGGACTTCGAACAGCTCACGCCCGACGATGTCGGGCATTCGGAGCTCCGACGGGCCCGTACTGATCACGAGTTCGACGGGCGTGCCCTGCGGGACCTGCTGCCCGGAACCCGGTTCGGATGACAACACGGTCCCGCGCGCCTCGGGTCCCGGGCGTTCGATCACCTGCCCCAGCTCGAGGTTCGCCGTCCGCAGCGCCGCGCCGGCGTCGCCGCGCGACTTGCCGGGCAACCCCGGCACCTGCGTTCGCAACTGGCCGGCCGACACGTCGAGCGTGACGACCACTTCCGGCCCTACGGCCGTCCCCGCTGCCGGCGTCTGGGCGATCACGTACTGCCGCGGTGCGGTGTTCGAGGGCTGGGTCTCGCCTAACGCTGCCTTGAGCCCGACCTCCGACAGCTTCCGCTCGGCCTCCTCGAACCGGAGCCCGACCACCGCCGGCACGGCGATGTTCGGCGCCGGCCCTTCATCCGGGAACAGGAGCAGGGCAACGATCGCCCAGGCGATGGAGAAGGAGACGCCGGCGATGATGAGGTGCCGCCTGACGAGTGGCGTGCCGAAGCGGGCGCGCAGCCGCGATAACCGGTCCCGCCGTGCCGTCACGCAGCCCTCCGCAACCTGGCTGCAAACGCACCATCCGTCCCGTGCCGCTGGGGCGTCACGCGCAATCGGCCGCCATCGATGACGCTCGCCGGCACCGTCGCCGGCGGCGGTGGATCGATCGTCCACTCGCGATGCGCCGACAGGAATGCATCGACCTGTTCGTCGTTCTCTTCCGCCTCCAGTGAACACGTGCTGTACACGAGCAGTCCGCCCGGATTCACACGCTCGGCGGCTGCCTGCAGCAGTTCGGCCTGCGCCGCGGCGAGGATCGCGAGGTCGGACCGGCGCAGCCGCCAGCGCGCGTCGGGGTGGCGGCGGAACGTGCCGGTGCCGGTGCAGGGCACGTCGAGCAGGATGGCATCGAGCCTGACGACGGCGGGCATCGTGGCGTCCATCGCCACGAGGCCGATGCTCCGCACGTCGAGTCGTTCGATGTTGGTGGCCATGCGCTCCAGCCGGGCGGGCGACCGGTCGGCGGCGAACACGTACCGCGCGGTGCGCGCCAGCTCGAGCGCCTTGCCGCCGGGCGCGGCGCAGAAGTCGCCGGCCACGGCGCCGGCGGGAAACGCCGCATAACGAGTGACGAGGGTCGCCGCCGGATCCTGCACGAAGCAATGCCCCTGGCGCCAGGCCGCGAGCTCGAGCAACGCGGTTCCGGCCGGCAGTTGCAGGCTGTCGGGCACCAGCTCCACTTCTTCGGGAGTGACACCGCTCCGCTCGAGGGAGGTCTCGAGCTGTTCGCGCACGACGCCCCACGGCCGGAGGACGACGCGCGCTTCCTCGTTGTTCCGCTCGAGAAGGCGTTCCGTCTCCGCCTCGCCGAACTGTCCGATCCAGCGCTCGACCAGCCACCGCGGATGCGAGTGCTGCCTGACGAGTCGGCCGGCCGCATCGGCATCGGCCGCGGGTCGTTCGGTCCGGATCTCTTCCCGCTCGCGGTCGATCCGCCGCAGGACCGCGTTCACGAGCTTGCTCGCTCCGATGCCGTGCCGGATCTTGGCCAGTTCGACGGTCTGCGCGATCGCGGCATACGGCGGCACGGAGCCCATGTAGAAGAGCTGGTAGACGCCGAGTCGCAGGAGGTCGGTGAGGTCGACATGCAGCCGCATGATGCCGTTCCGGACGCGCGGCTGCAACGCCGCGTCGAGGTCCTCGCGCCGCCGCAGCAGGCCGTACACGAGTTCCTGCGTCCACCGCCGGTCGCGCGCGTCGAGGGCGGCCGTGCGACGGTCGAATGCGGCGTCGAGCAGCATCCCCTCGCGCAGGTCGGCGAGGATGTCGGCGGCCGCGACGCGAGAGTCGGTCACGCCCGGATGGGTGCTGATGTCAGCGCCGGCAAGCATGCATCAAATCTACTTCGGGCGGGGCATGAGGAACGGGACTATTGGGGCACGGAGCATAGGGCACGGGGCACGGGGGTCAGCATCGGGTTTGGCGTTCAGGGTTTGGGCATCGAGTCGCGTGTTCGCATCGGTGGCTTCCTCACTGTGCCCCGTGCTCCGCGCCCCGTGCCCCGTGCGCCTACCCTCCAAACCCGTCCCCAACTTTCACGCCGCGCCCCTGCGACCAGTCGAGCGAAGCCAGTCTTCGGCGTCCCGCCGGATGCGCGTATGCGATGCGTACTCCGCCCTCGCCGCAGCCGACGAGCATGCCCATTTCGTCGATGGCCAGCACGACGCCGGGGTCGCCGGTCGCATCTGTCGCGACCCTTGCCCCGAACAGCTTCACCTCGGCGCCGTCCAGGACGCTGAACGCGCCCGGCGACGGGTCAAAGGCGCGGATGACGCGCGACACGTCCACCGCGGGCCTCGTCCAGTCGATTCGCGCCTGCTCGCGGCTCACCTTGCCGGCGTACGTGACGCCCTCGTCAGGCTGCGGGATCCCCGACGAGTCGCCTAACGACACGAGCGTCATCGCCTCGACGATCGCCAGGGCGCCCAGCTCGGAGAGCCGCAGCGTCAGTTCGCCGCCCGTCTCGTCGTCGAGGATGGGCGTGCGAGCCTGCATGATGACGGGACCGGCATCGAGCGCCCGCACCATCCGCATGATGGACACGCCCGACTCGGCATCGCCGGCGAGGATGGCCGCCTGGATGGGTGCCGCGCCGCGCCACCGGGGGAGCAACGACGCATGGATGTTGAGGGTGCCGAGGGGCGGAAGGTCGACGACTTCCTTCGGGAGGATGTGGCCGTAGGCCACGACCACCGACAGGTCGGGCGACAGCGCCTTCACGGCTTCCATGAAGGCCTCTCCGCGCGGCCGTTCGGGCTGGAGGACCTGAAGCTCCTCCTCGATCGCGACCACTTTGACGGGCGGCGGGGTGGTGGAACTGCGGTGACGGCCAGTCGGCCGATCCGGTTGCGTGACCACACCAACAACGTCGACCCCTTCGCCTAACAACGCCCTCAGCGGCGGTGTCGCGAACTCCGGTGTCCCCCAGAAGAGGACACGCATGTCACCCGTTCTCGTCCCCGCTGGCCTGCTCGGCGCCGGCATTCACCGGGGCAGTCAGGACGCGTCGCTGGCTGGGGTACTTGTCCTTCATGTCTTCCCAGCGCGCCATGACACCGCGGCGCTTGAGGAAGCTCAGGTAGTCGATGAACAACTTCCCGTGCAGGTGATCGATCTCGTGCTGGAATGCCCGCGCCAGCAGCTCGGTGGCTTCCCGCTCGAAGATGTTTCCGTCGAGGTCCATCGCGCGAATCGTGACCCGCGCCGCGCGATCCACGTCGCCGTAAATGTCCGGGATCGACAGGCAACCCTCTTCGGCGCGCTCTTTCCCCGCTTCGGCGATGATCTCGGGGTTGATGAGCACGATGGGATCCTTGTCCACGTCGACGACGGCGATCCGTTCCAGCCGGCCCACCTGGGGTGCCGCGAGCCCGATGCCCTGCGCCGCGCGCATGGTCTCGAACATGTCGCTCGCCAGCCGGCGAATATCGTCGGTGATGGTGGTAATCGGCTTCGTCTCGGTGCGCAGCACCGGCGAACCCAGGACGTGGATGTCGAGCAGGCTCACGCCGATGCCCCGGTCGTCGTCGAGCCCGCGACGCGCGCGATCCGTCCGCGTTCCACGACGACGCGGGACTCGCCCGTCTTGATCGTGATCGCGTCTTCCATCGACTTTTTTGCGTCCTCGCCGGCCACTTCCCTGATGTGCACCACTTCGCCGATGAGTCCACCGGTGGTGACGACGTTGTCCCCCTTTCGCAGGTTTTTCAGCCGGTCTTCGTGCTGTCGACGCTGCTTCTGCTGCGGGCGGATCATCAGGAAGTAGAAGATCGCGAAGATCGCGCCCATCTGGATCATCAGCGGAATGAGCGGGTTCGTTCCGCCAGCGGGAGCAGCCTGTACGGCCAGGAGCGTGAAAAGTGCGACGGTCATGTCGTGGGTTCCGGTCCGGAGGCCAGGCGGTCCAGCCATTCGCTGGCCCAGCTATCAAATGAGGCCGCCTCGATGGCAGCGCGGGCACCGCGCATCAGGGACACGAGGAAATGTACATTGTGCAGCGAGAGCAGGCGCAGGCCCAGAATCTCGTCCGAGACGAACAAATGCCGGATGTAGGCTCGTGAAAACCGCCGGCAGGCGGAGCACTGGCAGTCCTCGTCCAGTGGACGCTTGTCGGTCCTGAAGTCTGCCCGCTTGATGTTGATGCGACCGCTGCTCGTGAATGCCGTTCCATTGCGTCCCATTCGGGTCGGCGCCACGCAATCGAAGAGATCGATCCCTCGCCGGACGCCTTCGATCAGGTCTTCGGGAAAACCCACACCCATCAGGTAACGCGGGCGGTCGGCGGGAAGTTCCGGGTGCAGGACGTCGAGCATCGCGTACATGTCCGGCTTGCTCTCACCGACAGAGAGCCCGCCGATGGCGATGCCGGGCCAGTCGTCCATTTCTCGAATGGTTCGCGCTGCCTGTCTCCGGAGCACAGCATGAATTCCGCCCTGGATTATCGGGAAGAGGGCCTGCGGGGAATAGGGAATCGGGAATCGGGAATCGGGAATAGGGAATCGGGA
>CAMPKM010000147.1 GCA_946887155.1 uncultured Gemmatimonadota bacterium | reverse complement strand
TCCAGCCGCCGGGTTTCGACCGCGACGTCGGGATCGATGCCGTGAATCGCCTTCGTGATCGCCGGACCGAGCCCCGCGGTGTTCTCGCGGCGGCGCACGACATACGTAACGTTCCGCGAGCGATGCGGTGGACGGTCGTGGTGGTCGAAGTAGTAGGTCGGGGCGAACCCGTCGATCACGCTGCCCGCCCGGACGCTCGACACCACGCCGACGACCGTGTACCACGGCTCCGTCACGCCGCGCGGCGTATCCATGCCGCCCACGCGCACCCGCCGGCCTAACGGGTCCTGGCCCGGCCACTCCGTGTCGGCGAAGGACCGGTCGATTACCACCGACAGCGGCGGCAACGAACGCCCCGAGCGAAATACCTCGCCCTGCTCGACCCTGATGCCCGCCGCCTCGAAGTAGTCGCCGCCCACCACCCGGTAGATGGCGTATCCGGTGAGGCCGACTTCGTTAGGCGCCTTGCCGTCCACCGTCATGCCGCCGCTGGGGTTGCTGCCCTGCAATGGCAGCACGTTCGCGAAGCCCGCACTGACGACGCCCGGGACGTCGCGGATCCTCGCCAGTGCGCGGTCGTGAAACGGCGCCACGTTCGGCGACTGCGCCTCGTAGTTCACGCCCGGCAGGCTCACCGTGACCGCCAGTGCCGACCGGGGATCGAATCCGAGCTCGGTGTCCATCACGCGCGCAAACGACTTGATCAGGAGCGCCGACCCCGTGAACAGGGTGACCGCCAGCGCGACCTCCGCGGCCACGAGCACGTTCCACGCGCGCATGCTCGCCGCGCTCGACGTGCCGCGCGTGCCCTCGCGCAGGGTGAGGTTGGTGCCCGACTCGGAGAGCCGCACCGCGGGCAGCATCCCGACCAGGACGGTCGTGACCACGCCGACGAACGCGGTAAACGCAACGACCCAGCCGTCGATCTCCACCGAACGAATCGGCAACGTCGCCGGCGCCAGGCTCGCCAGGGCGCGCAACGCCACTACCGCGAGCAGCAGCCCCGCGAGCGTGCCGAGCAGTGCCAGCAAGGCATTTTCGGCCAGGAGCTGACGGATGATCCTGATGCGGGGCGCACCGAGCGCGGCGCGCACGGCAAACTCGCCGCTGCGCGCTGCACCGCGGGCCAGCTGCGTACTCGTCAGGTTGGCGCACGCCGCCAGCAGCACCACGCCTGACGCGGCGAACAGCAGATACAGCGGCTTGCGCATCGATCCATACAGCTTGTCCTGCAGCGAATACACGAGCGCACCCGTGCCATCGAACTGCGGTGCATGTTCCTTCTCGAGCCGGCCGATGATCTCGGAGAGCTCGGACTGCGCCGAAGAACGGGAGACCGATGGCTTCAGCCGCGCCACCACACCCCAGTTGTGCGAGGTGCGCGACAGGCTCTGCTCGTCGAGCTCCATCGGGCGCCAGATCTGGGTCGACCGGTCGAACGCAAAGCCGGGCGGGAGCACGCCAACCACGGCGTACTCGTACGATCCCTTGACGTGCACGTTGTCCAGCGATTCGGGCGCGCCTAACGCGTCGCGCCAGAACTCCCACGTGACCAGCGCAACCGGAAGGGCACCGCGCACATGATCGGCGGGGCCGGTCAGCCTCCCCTTGACCGGGCGGACCTGCAGGACGTCGAACAGTCGCGTGGAAAAGGAACCCTGCCGCACGCGCAGCGCCGCGCCATTGGCGATCACGGTTCCGATGCCGCTGCCGTACGATGCCATGGCATCGAACGAGCTGTTCTGCGCCTCGATGTCGAGAAAGTTCCCCCACGGCAGGTTGCCGCGCCCAGCGTCGTGCTGTTCCATGATGTCGACCAGGCTACGGCCGTCGGGATACGCGAGAGGCCGCAGCAACACGCCGTTCACGATCGAGAACACCGCTGAATTGGCGCCGATGCCCAGGGCAAGGGTGACGATCGCGGCCATCGTAATCCCCGGCGTCTTCCGGAGCAGGCGCCATCCCACGACCACGTCCTGCCTTGCCGCCGCCAGGCGGTCGGCACGCGTGGCCGACGTGCGCCGCTGCTTCTCGATGGTGCGGCACTCGGCTTCGACGGCATCGCGATCACCGAACGAGGACCGGGCAATCTCCAATGCTTTCTCGCGGGGCATGCCGCGCCTGACCATGTCGTCGACCCGGCTTTCGAGGTGGAATTCGACCTCGCGGCGGACGTCCTCATCGACCGGTGGCCGGCGCGACAGCGGGAGGTCGTCGTCGTCCCGGTCCTTCATGCGATCGCCTCCGTCGGCTTCGCGCTCAGCACGCGCGTGAACGAGCGGACATATCGTTCCCAGGCAGCGACCTCACGCCGCAGTTCGCGGCGGCCTTCGGCGGTGATCTCGTAATACCGCGCCTCGCGCCCCGTTTCGCTCAGCCGCCACTTCGATACCAGGCAGCCGCGCGCTTCGAGTCGCCTGAGCGCCGGATACAGGGCGCCTTCCTCGATCTTCAGCTCATCCTCGGAGCTGTCACTGATCCAGCGTGAAACGGCATATCCATGCGCCGGCCCCCAGCTCAACGTCTTGAGGATGAGGACATCGAACGTGCCCTTGATCAGTTTGAGCCGGGAATCGGTCATGGCGCCCATACGGGGAAGAAGGAAGACAGCGATACATAAGACAGTTATGTATCCGCCAGGGTTTGTCCATGTTCTCCGCCCCGTCGGCTTTCATTCACCCGCGCCTCCGGCCAGTTTTTGTCGTCAGATCACAGCCGACGTCCTCCAGCAGGGTTAGAGCCATGCCGATGACCATTCGCCTGAACACAGTCCTGGCACTTGCCGTTCTTGGCCTCTCGAGCGCTTCAGATCTAGAGGCCCAGGGTGGCCGGGGAGGCCGAGGCGGCCAGGCGCCTGTCGTGATGGACTCAGCGCGGGCGCGGCAACTGTACGTCAGCAACCGGCCGGAGGATCATCCCCAGGCGGATTTTGAACGGCAGATCGCCCAGCGTATGGTGGCCGAGAGTACGACCGTCGCCAAAAGTCGTGGCGTGCTCGAGTACACGACGGTGAAGTACAAGAGCAGTGTCGACGGGATGGAGATTCCGGCCTCGCTGTACCAGCCACTGCAAAAGCGGGGGGCGCGCGGTCACGCGGCCATGGTGTGGGTGCATGGCGGCGTCCACGGAAGCTGGTGGGCGTACCGGCTGTTCCCCTTCGTCAAGGAAGCCGTCGAGCGCGGGTACGTAATCATCGCTCCCGAGTACCGGGGTTCGACCGGGTTCGGCGCGGAGCATTACAACGCGATCGACTACGGCGGAAAGGAACTCGACGACGTCGCGTCTGCCGTCGAGTACCTGAAGACGCTGCCGCACGTCGATCCCGAACGGATCGGCATCATGGGCTGGAGCCACGGCGGGTTCATCACGTCGCTGCTCCTCTTCCGCGACCAGCATCCATTCAAGGCCGGTGCCGCCATGGTTCCGGTGACCAACCTGGTCTTCCGGCTTGGCTACAAGGGGCCGGGCTACCAGCGCAGTTTCTCGACGCAACGGGAGGTCCAGGGCCTGCCTCACGAGAAGCGCGAGCTCTACATCGAGCGCTCACCACTGTACCAGGTCGAGAAGCTGAAAGTCCCGATCCTGGTGCACGTCGCGACCAATGACACCGACGTCGATTTCGTCGAGGACCAGCAGTTGATCTGGAAGTTGCGCGCCCTCAAGCCGGACCTGGCCGAGACGAAGATCTATGTCGATCCCGTTCCCGGCCCTTCGAGTGTCGGTCACACGTTCAACCGACGCGTGAATCCGGACACGTGGGAGCGCGACGATTCACCCGACCAGATCGACTCCTGGAATCGCACGTGGACGTTCTTTGACTGGTGGCTGCGGCCGTACGAGGATCGGTCGAAGCCGAAGATGTAACGGCCGTTCATGGATCTCCGGGAGCTACTCGACACATACGGTCCGCTTGGCGTGACGTGGTTCCAGTGGCTGTTGCTGCTGGGCATCGTCGTCATCGGGTACATCTTCGGGAAACTTGGCGGCGAGGCGGCGAAGGCGATCCTGGCCCGGATCGTGAGGCGCACGCACTCCACGTGGGACGATGCGTTCCTGAAGCGCCTCTCCGGCCCGATCAGCGCCGCGCTCGGCCTGGCGTTCGCCAGCGCGCTGGTGCCCTTCACCGGCATTCCCGACAGTGCCGACGACTTCATTTACCAGGTCGTCAGGGCGAGCTACGGCTTTGTCTTTTTCTGGGCGCTGTTCCGCATCGTCGACGTCGGGTTTCACCTGCTCAGCGACTCGATGTGGGCGCGCTCCGGGCCGTCACGCTCGCTCATCCCGTTAGGCAGCCGCGTCGCGAAGTTCGCCATCCTCGCCATCGCCACGGTGGCCGTCCTGTCCGACCTGGGCTACCCGGTCGCCAGCCTGATTGCGGGACTGGGCATCGGCGGCCTCGCGCTCGCGCTGGCGGCGCAGAAAACCGTGGAAAACCTGTTCGGCGCATTCTCGATCGGCGTGGACCAGCCCTTCCGGGTGGGTGATTTCGTGAAGGTCGAGGACTTCCAGGCCACGGTCGAGCGGATCGGGCTCCGGTCGACCCGGTTCCGCACACTGGAACGGACGATCGTCACCATGCCTAACGGCAGGCTGGCCGACACCCGCATCGAGACTTTCGCCGTGCGCGACCGGATGCGCTTCGCAACGATCATCGGACTGGTGTACGGGACGTCGGAATCCCAGCTGCGCCAGGTCATCGAGGGGTTCGAGCGCGTCCTGCGCGGCCAGCCGAAGCTCTTTCCCGAGGGAATGGCGGTCACGCTTCGCGCACTCGGCGCATCGGCGATCGACATCGAGGTGGCTTGCTGGTTTGCAACCGAGAACTACGGGGAGTTCCAGGTCATCAGGCAGGAAGTCCTGTTGCACTTTCTCCGCGTGGTCGAGGAGGCGGGGACGTCGTTGGCCTTCCCGACGCAGACATTGCACCTCGTGCCGCCTGAAACCACGCGTCAGGATCCACGCACCGCGCAACCGAAATGACGGCGCGCCAGCGCGATGTCGGCCGCGGTCAGTTCCGCGCCGACCCGGCGCACGGACATCAGCGCTCGCGTTCCTTCGGCATGCGGCACGCCGAGGGCATGGCCCAGCTCGTGCGTCAGGTTCGCGATCTGGTCGGCTACCGAGTATCGCACCCCGAACGGCGCCGAGATCGCGACGAAGACACGCGCACGCAGGATGGTGCCGGATTCATGCGTGAGCGTGGTGACACCAGCCTGATCCCGATGCTCGCGTGTTTGTCCCGGGATCGCCTCGATGATGTCGACCACGATGTCTGATTCACGGGCCGAACGCGCCTCGACGAGCCGAATCGGCAGCTTGATCGAATTCCATTCGGACATCGCGACGCGCAATCGGCGCCAGCCGTAGGGAGTCCACCCGTCGTGCGTCTGCGCGGCGACATCGATCCAGACCCGGAGGTCCCTGACGGCGTTTCGCGCATCGGGAGCCCAATGACGCGCGCCCGCATCGCAGGGCACGATCGACGCGGCAGGTTCGACGCGTCCAGCGCACGCAGCCACGGAAACGATCATCAGGACAGCGAGCCGGCCTTTCATGCGCCAAAGTTGCAGCATCCGCGCGGACGTGCAATGAGGTTCCATCGCGGCGAGAATCCGCGCATGTCGCGCGCTGACGAGTCTTTACGGTGACACCGCCGCGCCTGGAATTCGTAAGACAGTCAGCCTGCTGCCCGCCCGCTGCTCTCGGTATTTGCCATCCGGTTCCCGTCGCTGTTACCCTTCGCCGATGCCTGACGCCATTTCCCAACCCGATGCACTGACCGCGCGATCGCGGTCGATCCAGGAGCGTGCCGCCGCGTTCCGGAAGAGCGACGCTGGTCGCGCCACGTGGCAGATGCTGAACACGCTCGTGCCGCTGGCCGCTGCGTTCGCGCTGATGTTCTGGGGCCTGTCGAACATGTGGTGGCTGACCCTCCTGCTCCTGCCGGTAACCGCGCTGCTGTTCGTGCGGACCTTCATCATCATGCACGATTGCAGCCACGGTTCGTTTACGGGCTCGAAGAAAGCCAACGAAGTCATCGGCTTCCTCACCGGCGTCCTGACGCTGACACCGTTCGCGCAGTGGCGTCGCGACCACGCGCTGCACCACGCCTCGTCAGGCGACCTCGATCGGCGCGGGCACGGCGACATCGACACGCTGACCATCGAGGAGTATCGCGCGCTCAGCCGGTGGGGCCGCTTCAAGTATCGCTTCTATCGCAACGCATTCGTGATGCTCGTGATCGGACCGCTGTACCTCATGGTGCACTACCGGAGGCCGGCGCCCTCGTCAACGACGCGCGCCGCGAAGGCGTCGAGCGTGCACTGGACGAACTTCGCGATCGCACTCATGCTCGGCACGCTTACATGGCTCGTCGGCTGGAAGGCGATGCTGCTCGTGTACCTCCCTGTCGTGTATGTCGCGTCGCTGACTGGTATCTGGCTGTTCTACGTGCAGCACCAGCACGATCATGCGCACTGGGATCCCCACGAAGAATGGGATTATGTGACCGCGGCCATGCATGGCAGCTCGTTCTATCGACTGCCGCGCGTGCTGGAGTGGTTCACGGGGAGCATCGGACGGCACCATGTGCACCATGTCGATCCGCGCATCCCGAACTACCGGCTGAAGGATGCGCACGAAGGCGTCGACGAGTTCCGCGCCGCTCCCGAGTTGACGTTCTGGAGGAGCTTGCGCATGACGTCCCTCAAGCTGTGGGACCCCGAACAGCGGCGACTGGTTGGTTTCGACGCCGTCAGGCAGAGCTGAATCCCGGTCTCGAGCTGGCAGGAATGAAAACGGACGCCCGCGAAGGCGTCCGTTTCAACGTAGCCCTGACGTGAATCAGAAATTCACCGTCACGACGTTGGAGCAGGTGCCGGTCTGCACAACGCACACCTGGAACTGGTAGCTCCCGCCGCCCTTCTTGCCGAGGCTGTAGGAATGCGAACCATCGTTCGCCGTCGTCGCCACGATGTTGCCGTCCTGCCTGACGGTAACGGTTTCCGAGGGAGTGCTCGGCGACCACGTCAAGGACACTTGCTGGACGCCTCACGTTTTTGATCCGCTTGCCACAAGCGTCAGGTGGCCGGACGGAGGCGGAGGTGTACCGCCGTCATCGAAGAGA
>CAMPKM010000146.1 GCA_946887155.1 uncultured Gemmatimonadota bacterium | reverse complement strand
TCCACATGCTGTCCGTTTCGGGCCTTCACGTTGCCGTTCTTGCGGAAGGTGTCGTGCTGGTGCTCATGATGACTGGTCTGTCGACGAGGCGCGCCGAACTCGTTGCGACCGTCACGATCGCGGTTTTTGTCCTGCTCGTCGGCGCGCCTGCGCCGGCCGTGCGATCGGCGGCGATGTACGCGGCGGTCATTGCTTCACGACGCTTCCAGCGACCGACATCACCGTGGGCGTTGCTCGCGATCGGCGCGGCGCTGCCACTCGTCCAACCACGCGTCGTCAGCGAGATCGGTTATCACCTGAGTGTCGCCGGCATGGCTGGTCTCATCGCCAGCGGCCGCCTGACGAGACGACTGCCGTTCGACCGGATTCCGCCCTGGGGCCGGCGCGTCTCGCGGGAAATCCTGGCGACGGTGGTGGCGAGCGCGGTGACCGCACCGATCGTCGCGTGGCATTTCGGACGGGTGAGCCTGGCAGCGCCGCTCACCAACCTGGCTGCCGCTCCGCTGTTCGGACTGGCGCAACCGGTGTTGTTCCTCTCCCTCGTGCTGGCCCCGGTGCGCGCGGTCGCCTCACTGCTGGCCGACGGCACGCAGGTGCTGCTGGCCGGCATCGAGATCGTCGGTCGCGTCGGCGCGTCGATTCCCGCTTCAGCGATCGACGTTCAGCCGAGCGTCGTCACCGCTGTGATGTCGGCGCTGGCGGCCGGATCGTTCAAGGCCGCATGCGTGTCGCGGTACTGGGCGCGACCTGCGATGATCGTCGCCTCTGCCCTCGGCGTCGCGATGTGGTGGCCCGCGCTACGGTTGGGACGGGCGCGCCTGGAAGTGCACATGATCGATGTCGGTCAGGGTGACGCCATCGCGCTGCGAACACCCAGGATGCGATGGATCCTGATCGACGCGGGCGACATGTGGCGCCAGACCGACGTCGGCGAGCGCGTGGTGGTGCCTTATCTGCGGCGGCGCGGTGGCGACATAGCGGCCTTCATCCTTTCGCATCCGCACGCGGACCACATTGGCGGCGCGGCGTCGGTGTTGCGAAAGATGCCCGTCGGATTTGTCTGGGACGGTGCTTTCGCGCAAGGCAGCAATGTGTACGAAGGGGTGCTCGACGCGGCTCGGGATCGCGCCGTGTCGTGGCGACCGGCTCGGCCGGATCGGACCGTGGAAATCGACGGGGTCCGGTTGACGGTCCTCGCACCGGACTCGATGGACATCGCGCAGGCCGCGGATGCCAACGCCGCTTCCGTCGTCGTCATGGCCGAGTACCGTGGCGTGCGCGTGCTCCTCACCGGCGACGCCGAACGCGATGTGGAGTCGCGACTCGTCAGGCGCCTCGGCAACGACCTGCGTGCCGATGTGCTGAAGGTGGGCCACCACGGCAGCGCGACCAGCAGCACGCCCGCGCTACTGGATGCCGTGAAGCCGGCGATCGCCCTGATCAGCGTGGGCGCCGGCAATCGTTACCGGCATCCGAGCGCCGGCGTGCTGGAGGCGCTCCAGGCGCGTGGCGCACGCGTACTGCGCACCGACGACGACGGGACGATCGTCGTCAGCATCGACGGGAGTGAAACGCTCCATATCACTGCGGGTGATACACGGTGGACTCTATCCCGCAAGCCATCCGGATGACCCTTGCACGGGTTTTGCAATCACGGTCAGTTTCATTCGACGAATCCCGCCACCCAAGCCGGAACCGCCCGTGGTCAAGCACACCGCGACGTCAGTCGTCACGATCGAGCGCTACATCATCGAGCAGGAAAAGCTCTACCCGGAAGCCACGGGGGAGCTGTCCGGCATCCTGTACGATATCGGGCTGGCCGCCAAGATGATCTCGAGCCGCGTGCGACGCGCGGGCCTCGTGGACATCCTCGGGGCGATGGAAACGGAAAACGTGCAGGGCGAGATTCAGCAGAAGCTGGACGTCGTCGCCAACGAGATCATCATCAAGGCGATGGATCACACCGGACGCCTGGCGGCGATGGCGTCCGAAGAAGAGCCGGACGTGATCCCGATCCCGGACCAATTCAGGAGCGGAAAGTACGTGCTCCTGTTCGACCCGCTCGACGGCTCGTCGAACATCGACGTGAACGTGCCGGTCGGGACCATCTTCTCCGTGCTGAAGAAGATTACGCGCGGCACACAGGGTGTCCTCGAGGACATGCTCCAGCCCGGCCGGCGGCAGGTTGCGGCCGGTTACGTCATTTACGGCTCGAGCACGATGATGGTGTATACCACCGGCCAGGGCGTCCACGGGTTCACGCTCGATCCGTCGATCGGCGAGTTCCTGCTCTCGCACCCGAACATCCAGATCCCGGCGCGGGGGCGGTACCTCTCGGTCAACAACGCGTACGAGCAGTCGTGGGACTCCAGGGTGACGGCGCTCATGCGGCGGTACCGCGGACTGGATGGTGAGCAGAAGCCGATGAACGAGCGGTACGTCGGCTCCCTCGTCGCCGACTTCCACCGCAACCTGCTTGGTGGTGGTCTCTTTGCCTACCCGGCCAACATCCAGAATCCACGCGGCAAGTTGCGGCTGTTGTACGAGGCGAATCCTCTCGCCTTCGTGGTCGAAGCGGCAGGGGGCGCGGCCACTGACGGAAAGGCGGACATCCTCAACGTGATGCCTGACGAGCTGCACCAGCGCACTCCGCTCTACATCGGCAGCAGGGAAGACGTGCAGACGGCACGGGACCTCCTGAAGTCGGACGAGGCAGGGTGGCCGGGTGAAGAGAGGCGGAAGAGCCAGGCCTGATCAACCGAGTCTGACGCCATTGAGTGATGCGCTACCTTTCGGCTCATGAGTTCGAGCGAACGGCGCACCCCCTCCGGTCTTCCCGTCGACGCTGTCTACCGGCCTGCTGACTCGCCGGCGCCCTATGACGAGGCGTTAGGCGACCCCGGCCGCTTCCCGTACACGCGGGGCGTACAGGCCAGCATGTACCGCGGCCGGTTGTGGACGATGCGGCAGTACGCGGGCTTCGGGACGGCGGCCGAAACCAATACCCGGTTTCTCCAGTTGCTCGAGGCAGGCCAGACGGGGCTGTCGGTGGCGTTCGACCTGCCGACCCAGATGGGCATCGATTCCGATTCGCCACGCGCGGTCGGCGAAGTGGGTCGCGTCGGCGTGGCGATCGATACGGTCGAGGACATGCACACGCTGCTCAAGGACATTCCGCTCGACTCGGTCTCCACGTCGATGACGATCAACGCGACCGCCGCCACGTTGCTGGCGATGTACATCGTCGTCGCCGAGGAGCGCGGGTTCGCGAGAGGGAAGCTGTCGGGGACCATCCAGAACGACATTCTCAAGGAATACCTGGCGCGCGGGACGTACATCTATCCGCCGGGACCGAGCCTCAGGCTGATCACGGACACGTTCCGCTTCTGCAACGCGGAAGTTCCGCAGTGGAATCCGATCTCGATTTCGGGCTACCACATTCGCGAGGCCGGCGCCACCGCTGTCCAGGAACTCGCGTTCACGCTTGCCAATACGATCGAGTACGTGCGGGCCGCGATCGCGGCCGGGCTCAAGGTCGACGAATTTGCACCCAGGCTTTCGTTCTTCTTTGCCGCGCACACCGACCTGTTCGAGGAAGCGGCCAAGTTTCGCGCGGCGCGGCGAATGTACGCGCGGCTGATGCGCGAGCAGTTCAGCGCGTCCGACGCGAGCTGCCGGCTTCGATTTCACACGCAGACGGGCGGCGTCACGCTCACCGCGCAGTCGCCCCTGAACAACGTGGTGCGCGTCGCGATCCAGTCGCTCGCGGCGACACTCGGCGGTACGCAATCGCTCCACACGAACGGCTACGACGAAGCGCTCTCGCTGCCGACGCGCGAAGCGGCGACGCTGGCGCTGCGGACGCAGCAGATCGTTGCCTACGAATCGGGCATCGCGAACACGGTCGACCCACTCGCGGGCAGCTACTTCGTCGAGTGGCTGACGAATGAACTCGAACGCCAGGCACTCGAGCTCATGGGCAGGATCGAGGAGCTCGGCGGCGCGGCGCAGGCGATCGAAGCGGGATTCCTGCACGATGAGATTGCGCGCAGTGCGTATGGCCATCAGATGCGCGTCGAGTCGGGCGAGGCGACCATCGTTGGCGTGAATCGTTTCAACGACGACGAAGAGCCTCCGGTCATCCCCCGGCCTGACTACGGACAGCTCGAAGCGGGACAGGTGGCGCGGTTGACCGAACGAAAGCGAAGTCGCAATGCTGGCGATGTTGGCGAGAGTCTGGACCGGGTTCGCGAAATTGCGAGCGCCTATCGCGACGACAATTCTGCCGCTGACGGGCGACCGACTCTCATGCCCGCCATCATCGACGCCGTGCGGGCCCGCGCGAGCGTAGGCGAGGTCGCTGACGTTCTGCGGCAGGAGTGGGGCGCGTTCGTTCCGGCCTGAAATGCCAGACTTTCGACGGAACACCGCGTTCCCAGTCTGTATCCCGTTTCGGATGACAAATCGTTAAGTTGGAATGACTTGGAACGCGCGATTCACGCAACTTCCAGCATTCCGTCAGCTTCATCTTCCAAATGCCCACGTACGAGTACCGCTGCCCGAAAGGACACGAGTTCGAGCATTTCTTTCGCACCATCAGCTCGGCCGAGAGCCAGATGGCGTGTCCCGAGTGCGGCGAGACGGCCCAGCGCCAAGTCTCGGGCGGTTCAGGGCTGGTGTTCAAGGGATCGGGATTCTACATCACCGATTACGGGAAGGACGGCAAGAAGGACCAGCGTAAGGCGCCGGACCCGGGCAAGAGCGAGAGCAGTGGCTCCGGCGGTGAGGGCACCTCGAAGCCCAAACCCGACACGTCATCGTCCAAAGGTTCGGGGTCGAGTGACACCTGACGCGATCATTCGCGACGCCCTGATCCGGGCGGCGCGTACGCTTGGCGCTCCGGACCCGATCGAACCCACCGTCGAACGACCGCGTGATCCGGCGTTCGGCGACTGGACGACGAACCTGGCGATGACGCTGGCGCGCCCCCTCCGTCGCAAGCCGCAGGACATCGCCAGGGATCTCATCGCGGGCATGGATGTCCACGCCGCCGGCGTACAGGAGGCGACGATCGCCGGTGCCGGGTTCATCAACTTCCGCCTGGAGACCGGCGCGGCCGCTGGCGGGCTGGCCGCGGTCATCGCGGCGGGCGCCAGGTACGGGACGCATAACGAGGGGAAGGGAGCGGAGTTCAACGTGGAGTTCGTCTCCGCGAACCCCACCGGCCCGCTCCACGTCGGCCACGGTCGTCAGGCCGCACTCGGCGACGCGATCGCGTCCCTGCTCGAGTGGACGGGCTGGAAGGTCGTGCGCGAGTTCTATTACAACGACGGTGGCGTCCAGATCCAGAACCTGGCGCTATCGGTTCGTGCGCGGCTCATGGAGCTGGCTACGGGAACGGTGGACATCCCGGAAGGCGGGTACCACGGCGAATACATTCGCGAGATCGCGGCTGCATACGCAGCGTCGCACCCGGACGACGCCACGGGCGAGAAGCTGGAAGACGTGCGCACCTTCGCCGTGAAGGCGCTGCGCGAGGAGCAGGACCGCGACCTCAAGGCGCTGCGCGTGAAGTTCGACGTCTATTACCTCGAGTCGTCGCTGTATACCGATGGCAAGGTCGAGGAAACCGTGCGGATGTTGCGCGACGCCGGCCACACGTTCGAAGAGGGCGGGGCGATGTGGCTTCGCACCACCGAATACGGCGACGACAAGGACCGCGTGATGCGGAAATCCGACGGCACGTACACGTACTTCGTGCCTGACGTGGCGTACCACATCAGCAAGTGGCAGCGCGGTTATCGTCACGCCATCAACGTCCAGGGCGCCGATCACCACAGCACCGTGGTCCGTGTGCGAGCCGGCTTGCAGGCGCTCGACGCCGGGATTCCGGAAGGGTATCCCGAATACCAGTTGCACCAGATGGTCACCGTCATGCGCAGCGGCGAAGAGGTGAAGATCTCGAAGCGCGCCGGCAGCTACGTCACGGTTCGCGACCTGGTGGACGAGGTCGGCGCGGATGCCGTCCGCTATTTCTTCCTGATGCGCAAGGCGGACACGCCGCTGATCTTCGACGTGGACCTGGCGCGCACGCAGTCGGAAGAGAATCCGGTTTACTACATCCAGATGGCGCACGCGCGCATGAGCGGCATTTTTCGCGTGGGCAACATCCCGCCGGAGTCGATCACCGGTACAGGCGTCGACTTCGCGACACTCGGAGAGGAATCGGAGCGGAACCTCGTCGCGTCACTGCTCGACTTTCCAAGGCTGGTTGCCGGTGCGGCTCAGGCGAGGGAACCGCAGCGGCTTGCGGCCTACCTGCACGAAACGGCGCGACTCGCGCACAACTGGTATCACAAGGTTCGGGTCCTCGAGGCGCCGGATGGCGTTCGCGAGGCGCGACTGGCGCTGGCACGCGCGGCACAGATTGTCCTGCGGAACGGGCTCACCGTGCTCGGAATTTCGGCCCCGGAGAGGATGTGAACGCACACACCCTGACGGATCACCCATGAGTTCAGTCCTGGTTGTCGGCTCCGTGGCGCTCGATTCCGTCGAAACGCCCTTCGGCAAGATCGACGACGCGTTAGGTGGATCGGCCACCTTCTTCTCGGCGTCGGCGTCGCACCTCACGAAGGTCAACCTGGTCGGCGTGGTCGGGAGCGACTACCCGGTGGACAAGCTGGAGCCCCTGCGTGCCCGCGGCGTTGACCTTTCGGGCCTCATGCACGCTGAGGGGGAGTCGTTCCGCTGGCGCGGACGCTACCGCCATGACCTCAATTCGGCGGAGACACTCGAAACGCGGTTAGGCGTCTTCTCCCAGTTCCGGCCGCAGATCCCGCAGCAGTTCCGCAAATCGCCGTACGTCTTTCTGGGCAACATCGATCCCCGGCTGCAACTCGACGTCCTCGACCAGGTCGACAAGCCGCGGCTGGTGGCCTGCGACACGATGAACTTCTGGATCGAGAGCCGCCGGAACGAGTTGCTCAAGCTGCTGGAGCGGGTCGACATCCTGCTGGTGAATGACGCCGAGGCGCGGCAACTGACCGAGAAGTTCAACCTGATCCGTGCCGCGCGCTGGATCATGGAACGCGGACCGAAGCACGTGATCATCAAGAAGGGCGAGCATGGCG
>CAMPKM010000145.1 GCA_946887155.1 uncultured Gemmatimonadota bacterium | reverse complement strand
TGGACCGGTACTTCCAGATCGCGCGCTGCTTCCGCGACGAGGACCTGCGCGCCGATCGCCAGCCCGAGTTTTCCCAGCTCGACGTCGAAGCCAGTTTCGTCCAGCAGGATGACGTGCTCCACGTCATCGAGCAGGTGCTGGTTGCCATCTGGGACGAAGGTGGCGTGAAGGTCGACGCGCCATTCCGCCGGATGCCGTGGCGTGAAGCGATGGAGAAGTACGGCATCGACAAGCCCGATCTTCGTTATGCACTCGAGATCACGGACCTCACGCCACACGTGGGCGATGACGCCGCGCCGTTCGTGCGCGACGCGGTGGCCGCGGGCGGCCGGCTGCGTGGCCTGCTGATCCCGGGCGCGGCGGAGATGTCGCGCAAGGAGCTCGACGGCCTCACCGCGACCGCAAAAAGCGCCGGAGCCGGCGGCCTGATCTGGGCCAAACGCACTGCAGCGGGATGGGAAGGGCAGGGCGTCAAGGCGCTCGGTGAGACTACCTCATCGCGGATCGTGGCCGAACCGGGCACACTCCTGCTCGCCGTGACCGGACGTGACAAGGCGACCAGTGCCGCACTCAGCGCTTTGCGTTCGTCACTTGCCCCTCGCTTGCCCAAACTCACCGATCACGCGTTCTGCTGGATCGTCGACTTTCCGCTCTTCGAACTCGACGAAAAAAGCGGGGAGCGGGTGTTTGCCCACCATCCCTTCACCTCGCCGCACCCGGACGACATCGCTTACCTGGAAACCGAACCCGAACGTTGCCGCGCACTGCATTACGACGCGGTGTACAACGGGAATGAGCTCGGAAGCGGATCTATCCGCATCACCGATCCCATCGTTCAGCAGACGGTGTTCCGCCTGCTGGGCATTCCCGCCGATGAGCAGCAGCGCCGTTTCGGTTTTCTGCTCGACGCGCTCGCCTCCGGCGCGCCGCCGCACGGCGGCTTTGCGCTCGGCTTTGACCGGATGGCCATGCTCCTCGCGGGTGCGAGCTCGCTGCGCGACGTGATTGCATTCCCGAAGACCACGGCCGCCCGTGCCCTCTTCGAGGGCGCTCCCGTGCACGTGGACCCGGCGGACCTGTCGGTGCTGCACCTGTCGGTGAAGGAGACGAATGCCTGACGACACTATTACCCAGCGCCTGAACGTCGAAGGCGCTGATCCGCTTACGCTGTCCGGCGTCAACGACGCCAACCTCAACGAACTGGCCAAACAGACGGGCGTCAGGGTCGCCCTGCGCGGTGACACGCTCACCGTCTCCGGGCCCTCGGAATCCGTCGATCGCGCCAAGGCCATCGCGCAGAAGATGATCGATGCCGCCCGCCAGCGGGTGACGCTCGAGGCGGATGACGTCCTGCGCATGACGCTCGAAGCGTCGCGCGACGGCTCCGAAAGCGGCGAGCATATCGTCCTCCCCGGCGTGCGTCGCGTCATCCAGCCAAAGACACCGGGCCAGGCCGAATATCTCCACTTGATCGCCGAGAATGACATCGTCGTCGGCATCGGACCGGCGGGCACGGGGAAGACATACCTCGCGGTCGCGGCCGCGGTCGATGCGTTGATGAGAAAGCGCGTCAGGCGCATCATCCTCGCGCGCCCCGCGGTCGAAGCGGGCGAAAGCCTGGGCTTCCTGCCGGGCGACATGCAGGCCAAGGTCGATCCGTACCTGCGCCCGCTCTACGATTCGCTCGAGGACATGATGCCCGCCGAGCGCATGCAGAAAGCGCTGGAGACGCGGGTCATCGAGATCGCGCCGCTCGCCTACATGCGCGGGCGGACGCTGAGCGACGCGTTCGTGATCCTCGACGAAGCCCAGAACGCAACGAACGCCCAGATGAAGATGTTCCTGACGCGGCTGGGCGTGAATTCGCGCACCGTCATTACCGGCGACAAGACGCAGGTCGATCTCCCGTCGCGCGAGGAATCGGGCCTCATCCAGATCGAGCGCATCCTCACCGGCATCGAGGGCATCGCCTTTCACTACCTGACCGACGTCGACGTCGTCAGGCACCGGCTGGTGCGGGAGATCATCAAGGCATATGCCGCGGACGCGGAGTGACCGTGGCATCGACGTCGATACAGGCCGCCAGCGGATCGCCCTGGCGGCCGGTTCGGTGCGCGCGCTCGCCGCGTTCGTTCTCGATCGCGAACGCGTGAAGTCGGCCATGCTGTCCATCGCGTTCGTGTCGCGGCGGACGATTGCCGGCATGAACCGGAAGCACCTGGGGCACACCGGCGAGACCGACGTCATCACCTTCGCGTTTGGCCGATCGGCCGAATCGGCGCCGCTGGTCGGCGATATCTACGTCGCGCCCGACGTGGTCCGGGAGCAGGCGAAGCGCTGGCGGGTCCCGGTGCGTGAGGAACTGGCCCGGGTCGTGGTGCATGGAGTCATGCACGCCATCGGTCACGAGCATCCGGATGATGACGGCCGCGAGACATCCCCGATGTGGAAGCGGCAGGAGCGGTGGCTCGCCGCGGCGCGGGCAGAGGGCGTCTGGTGACGACCGTCATTGCCCTGCTCGTGCTGGGTCTCAGCGCGCTGATCGCCACGGTTTGCGCGACGGCCGACGGCGCGCTCCTGTCCCTCGACCCCGATGACAAGCTGCCGCCCGAGATCGCCGAACTCCGTGCCCGGCGGGAACGGATCCATCGCGCACTGGCCTTCGCCCGCGTCCTCGGCCAGCTTGGCGCCGGGATCGGGGTCGCGCTGGTGCTGTTCCAGTTCACGACCTCGGGATGGATCACGGCGCTGGTCGTTGTCGTGTCGTCCTTCCTGCTGGTCGGCATCTCCGAGAGTATCGCCCGCAGCGTCGGTGACGCCCGTGGCATCGAGGTCGCGTCGCGGCTCTCGAAGGTCATCGTGACGCTCGAGGGTATCCTTTCACCGGTCGTCATCCTGAACGAGCGGATCGAGAAGGCGCTGCTCGCGGCGCTCCCGCCGCCGCTCGAGGATGAGGAGGATCGCGAGATGATCACCGAGCAGTTCAAGGCGGTGGTCTCGGCCGAAGCGGAAGTCCCGCCTGACGAGCAGGTGCTGCTCAACGGCGTCTTCCGGCTGGCGCAGACCGAGGTGCACGAGATCATGATCCCGCGCATCGACCTCGTCGCCATCGACAGTTCGTCGACGTGGCGGGAAGTGGTCGAGACGGTTCGCGCGTCAGAGCATTCGCGGGTGCCGGTGTACGCGTCGACGATCGACAATGTCATCGGCGTGCTGTACGCCAAGGATTTGCTGCCGTCGGTGCTGAATGGAAGGGAGCCCGAGGGCGGATGGTCGGTGCTCATCCGGCCGGCGGTCCTCATTCCCCGCTCGAAGCCCGCCGACCGGCAGTTGCGCGACTTTCAGTCGTCGCGCAGCCATTTCGCGGTCGTGGTCGACGAATATGGCGGAACGGCCGGCATCATCACGATCGAAGACGTGCTCGAGGAAATCGTCGGCGACATCCGCGACGAATACGATGTCGAGGAACCGCCGATCGAACACGTGGACGACAAGCGCGTCCGCGTGTCCGCGCGCCTCACGCTGACCGAGCTGTCCGAACTCCTGCATTTCGATTTCGAGCGCGAGGACATCTCGACGGTTGGTGGCCTCGTGTACGAGCAGTTCGGGCGAGCGCCCCGGCAGGGTGAGTCGATCACGATCGGTGGGTACCGGATGACCGTGGAGCGGGTCGAGCGACGGCGTGTGCAGCGCGTGGGGTTCGAGCGGCTGGACTCGAAGTCGGGGCATGCCGCATGACGACGACCACGTTGCTCTTCATGACCATTGGCATCGTCGCCTGGCTGACGGCGGCGGCGACGGCCGTCCGATCGGTGAGCCGCATCTGGCTGCGCCACTGGGTCGAACAGCAATTGAGCGGCTCCGGCGCGGCGGCGTTGTATCTCGAGCGACCACACGGCCTCCTGCTTGCCGCGAGCACTGGCGTGGCGCTCACGGTTTTCATCTCGGGCGTGATCCTGGCGAATTCCGCTGAGGGGTCGGTCCCGATGCTGCTGCTGGAAGGACTGATCTTTGCGCTGGTGTTACTGGTGGTCGGCCAGTTGCTGCCACGCGCCATCGCCCGGCGCTGGGCGCCCCAACTCATTCCCGTCCTGCTGCCGCCGCTGCAGGCACTCGAGATGGTGCTGAATCCGGCGCTGCGCCTCGTCAGGCGGGTGGTTGGCGAGCGGACCGGCGTCGTGGCCGAGCCTCCGCCGACGGACGAGGAGGCGCTGGAAGAATTGCTGCGGGAGGGAGAACTCGAGGGCGTCGGCGAGGCCGGAGAGATCGCCATCATCAGCGGGGTCGTGCAGTTCGGGGAGAAGAAGGTGCGCGACGTGATGGTGCCCCGCGCCGACATCTTTGCGCTGCCGAAGGGGATCAGCCCGAGCGACATGGCCGCCCGGGTTTCGCAGTCGCGCTACTCCCGCGTTCCGGTGTATGCGGACTCGCTCGACCAGATCGTCGGCATGGTGTACAGCTTCGACCTGCTCAAGAATGCCGGCACCGAGGTGCCGGCGCTGCGGCCGGTCGCGCATACGCGGCCCACCACCTCGTGCAAGGAACTGCTGTCCAGCATGCTGCGCGAACGCCGCTACCTGGCCATCGTTCGGGACGACGCCCAGGCGACGATCGGCCTGCTCACGCTCGAAGACCTGCTCGAGGAACTGGTGGGTGACATCCGTGATGAACATGACGAACCCGCGAGCACGGTGACACCGGGCGGCACGACTCCCGTGCGCAACCCGTGACGTCACCCGCGTCGGTCGCTCCTCGCCCTTCGCTCCTTGCCGATTTTGATGCTGGGAAGCCGGTGGCCCTCGCGCGCGCGGTGTCGCTGGTGGAGAACCAGCGCGAGGGGTTCGAGCAATTGCTCACGACGCTGCATCCCCGTATCGGGCGTGCCCGCCGGATCGGGGTGACTGGTCCGCCGGGAGCGGGGAAGAGTACCCTCACGACAGGCCTGATCAATGAATTCCGTCGTGAGGGCCTGAAGGTAGGCGTTATCGCGGTCGACCCCACTTCGCCATTCACTGGCGGCGCGTTGTTAGGCGATCGCGTGCGCATGGAATCGGTCGCGCTCGACCCGGGCGTTTTCATCCGTTCCCTCGCCACCCGCGGTTCGCTCGGCGGGATCTCCTCGGCCACGCGCTCCGTCGCCGATGTCCTGGATGCTTTCGGCTTCGACCGGATCATCATGGAAACGGTGGGAGTCGGCCAGAGCGAGCTCGATATCGCCAGGGCCGCGGACACGACGATCGTGGTGCTCGTCCCCGAGAGCGGCGACTCGATCCAGGCGCTCAAGGCCGGGCTGATGGAGATCGCCGACCTGTTCGTGGTGAACAAGGCCGACCGGCCCGGAGCCGAACGCGTTCGCAACGACATCGAGATGATGCTGGGCATCCGCCACGGGCACGGCGCCGAGGCGGCAGGGCACCATGGGGTCGACCTCAAGGTGCTGGCGAATCCGGGCAAGGCCGCTCGTCAGGCGGCTCGCCAGGACGATGCGTTGACGTGGACCCCGCCAGTGACCCTCACCACGGCGCACAAGGGAGAGGGCCTGGCCGATCTCGTCACCTTCCTGGACCGTCATCAGCGCTATCTTGAGGAGAGTGACACGCTGCGCGAACGCCGGCGGCGCCGTCTCCGGGAACAGGTCATGGACGTGGCCGAATACCGGCTGCGTCGCCGGTTGTGGAACGATGCGGAGGTCCTGGCGTTCGTGGACCAGGTGATCCCCCGCATCGAGCGTGGTGAGGTTTCTCCGTACGGGATCGCGGACGAGCTGCTCGTCAAGGGCGCGCCCGCCATAGCCAGGATATCGACATGACTTCACTCGACGTCAGCCAGAAGGAACGCGAACGGGACGAGGAGATCGAACGCCTCCGCGCCGAAGTGGCGCACTGGCGCGCTCGTTATGCCAAGGC
The DNA here is from genome assembly GCA_946887155.1 of uncultured Gemmatimonadota bacterium. Next base: position 1,275 of record CAMPKM010000145.1, on the reverse strand, counting down.
GGAGAAACGCGACCTGGCGTTCGTGAACTCCGAGGGCGAAGTCGAGCCGGTGTACACGCCGCTCGATGTCGAGCACCTGGATGCCGCGTCGTTACCGATGCCTGGCGAGTTTCCGTACACGCGGGGCATCCATCCGTCGGGGTATCGCGGCCGTCTGTGGACGATGCGCCAGTTCGCCGGGTTCGGCAGCGCCCACGACACCAACAAGCGGTTCAAGTTCCTGCTCGAACACGGCCAGACGGGGCTGTCGACCGCCTTCGATTTCCCGACGCTGATGGGGTACGACTCGGATCATCCGCGGTCCGAGGGCGAAGTCGGCAAGACCGGCGTGGCGATCTCCAGCCTCGATGACATGGAGACGCTGTTCGATGGCATCCCGCTCGACCAGGTGTCGACGTCGATGACTATCAACGGGCCGGCCGTGATCCTCTTCTGCTTCTACGTCGCGGCCGCCGAGCGCCAGGGGGTGTCGTCGACGCAACTGCGCGGCACCGTGCAGAATGACATCCTGAAGGAGTACATGGCGCAGCACGCGTGGTGTTATCCCATCGAACCCGCGTTGCGGTTGATCGTGGACCTGTTCGAGTGGGGCGCCGAGCATGCGCCGCAGTGGAATACGATTTCGATTTCCGGGTATCACATCCGCGAGGCGGGAGCGACCGCGGCGCAGGAGCTGGCGTTCACGCTCGCCAACGGATTCACGTACGTCGAGCGCGGGATGGCGCGAGGGCTGGACGTCGACCGCTTTGCGCCGCGGCTCTCGCACTTCTTCGACATCCATAACGACTTCTTCGAGGAGATCGCCAAGCTGCGGGCGGCGCGCCGGATCTGGGCCCGGCACCTGAAGGATCGGTATGGGGCAAAGGACCCGCGTTCGTGGATGCTGCGGTTCCACTCCCAGACGGCCGGCGTGACGCTGACGGCGCAACAGCCGATGAACAACGTCGTGCGCGTCGCGTACCAGGCGCTGGCCGCGGTGCTGGGCGGCACGCAGTCGCTGCACACCAACTCGATGGACGAAACCCTGGCGCTGCCGACCGAGGAAGCGGTGCAGGTGGCCCTGCGCACGCAGCAACTGCTGGCGTACGAGACCGGCATTCCGAACGTAATGGATCCGTTAGGCGGATCGTATTACGTCGAAGCGTTGACGGAGAAGCTGGAGAAGGAAGCCGAGGAGATGTTCGCCGAGATCGAGCAGGTCGGCGGCGTGGTGCGGGGCATCGAGCAGGGGTGGTTCCAGCGCCGGATCGCGCAGGCAGCGGCTCGGCAGCAGTG
>CAMPKM010000144.1 GCA_946887155.1 uncultured Gemmatimonadota bacterium | reverse complement strand
ATCGATGGACGCGGTAGGCCAACGGCCGGAACGGCGAGTCATCGCGGATTAGGCGAATCAACGCGGATGGCGTGGGGCTTTCCGGATTTCCTTCGCGGGCTTCGGCGGCTTCAAGACCTCTCTTGGGGCCGTGCAGCGCCAGCCATGGTCGAGCAACTGCCTGAGGTCCGCCGCTTTCATTTCAGCGAGTCGCACCAGCACTGCCGGATATCCGTTGTAGTGCGGTTCGGTGAAGAACTTCACCGAGTCCATGGCGAGCATCATGTCCTTCTCGGCGAGGTTCGCCACGCGGACCGCCAGCACGCTTTTGTTAGGCACCCGTGCCTTTTTCGGGTCGATCCGTTCCTTCCATACCCAGGCATAACCTTTGAGCTTTCCCTTGACGGGCACCGAAAAGGCAATGCGATCCTCCTGCTCAACCGTTCCGGGCAGCTTCATCGCAATTCTGCGGACGTCAGCGAGAGTGGCCATCGAGGAGTCGTGAAGTGGTAGAAGCGAGATGGTAGGCGTGAGCGCCCCCACGCGAAAGGCTTACTTGTCCGGCGTCAGGCGTCGCCGGGTTCTGCGAACAGGGAAGTGCCTGCTACTACGCCACTTGCAGCGATGTCGATTTTGATGTGTGTCGTTCGACGTATCAGCGAGCAACTGAACGTTCACTCAACGAACACCTCACGGAGAGCAACGATGCGGTACCTCATGTTCGTCAGTCACAGCCCTGATGTGAAGGCAACGTCCGCTCCACCCGGATTTTTCGACAAGATGGATGGCTTCGTCCGTGAATCCTTTTCGAGCGGGATTCTCAAGGCGACCGGCGGTCTCCTCAATACATCGGACGCTGCCCGGCTCGACCTGAAGGGCGGCAAGTTGAAGATGACGGATGGCCCGTTTACCGAAGCGAAGGAGTTGATCGGCGGCTATGCGATCGTCGATGTCGCCAACCGCCAACAGGCCGTCGACCTCGCGACGCGGTTCATGGAACTGCACCGGCAGCATTGGCCGGGATTCGAAGGAACCTCGGAGGTCCGGCCGATGGAGTATTATGAGCCGCCGAAGTAGCCTGTAACGGGAAGCGAGTCTCCTCTCCACATGCCCAATCCGGCGACATGCTGAACCTGCTACTGCTGTTCATCCCGCTGTCGCTGACGCTCGAACATGTCGTCCACGCACCCGCTCCCTGGGTATTTGCCACCGCGATCATCGGCATCGTCCCACTTGCCGAATGGATACGACGCGCGACTGAGCAACTTGCGGCCAGTGTCGGCGCGGCGCTCGGAGGGTTGCTGAATGTCTCGTTCGGCAATGCCGCGGAGTTCATCATCGCGATATTTGTCCTGAAGGCTGGGCACGCCGACGTCGTGAAGGCCCAGATCACCGGCGCCATCATCGGCAACAGCTTGCTCGGCCTCGGACTCGCGATCGTCGTGGGAAGTCTGGGACGGGAACGGCAGAAGTTCTCCCGCGAGAGCGCCGGGCAGCTCGGGAACATGTTGATGCTGTCGATGATCGCGCTGCTGGTGCCGGCCCTCTTCGACTGGACCGAGCGCGCCCGCGTCAGCCCGGCCGAGGCCAGCGTGCTCGACGAACGACTGAGCCTCGGCGTCAGCATCGTCCTCATCGCGGTGTACGTCGCGAACCTGATCTACACGCTGGTCACGCACCGGAACGTTTTCTCCGGCGCGTCGGAAGATGAGACCGCGCACAAGGCGCACTGGTCGGCCCGCAAAGCGGTCGCGGTGCTGGTCGTGGCGACGATTGCCACGGCGGTTCAGGCGGAGCTGGTCTCCGGGAGTCTCGAGCAGACGGCTGAAGGTCTCGGCCTGACACCGTTCTTTCTCGGCGTCACCGTGCTTGCCGTGGTTGGCAATGCCGCCGAGTACATCTCCGCCGTTTACTTCGCACGGAAGGATCGAATGGGGCTGGTGATGTCCATAACGGTGGGCTCCACGATCCAGATCGCGCTGCTGGTGGCGCCGTTGCTGGTAATCGCGTCGTACATCATGGGGACCCCCATGAACCTCGTGTTCGCGAATCCGCTGGAGCTGGTCGCCATTGCCGGGGTGTCCTTCGCGATCGACGCGATTGCCCATGATGGTGAGACGACCTGGTTCGAGGGAGTGTTGCTGCTCGCGGTCTACGCGGTCCTCGGTCTCGCATTCTATTTCGTCCGGTGAATTCAGTTGTAGCGGATCCGGATGGCTCGGAGTACTGAGGATTGACGCGGTAACGTCAACTGATGGGAACTGCGAGTCTCCGCGAATGACTGACGCGGATTTGTCGGGGCGGTTCGGGGAAGACGCGAGTCTCTGGCTATTGACGTTGGGCTGACTACGGAGGGCGGAGGCTGGGGGTTCACCGTGTCAGGGTGCGCTACCGTTTCACCGCGGCACACTTCCACCTGGTGGCAGGCAACGGTCCGCCGTCGTATCGTGTCTGACATAGAACAACTATGTCACGACCATGACCACCGTTCGCGAAGAAATCCCGCCCGGCACGCTCGACATGCTGATCCTCAGGACTCTCGCGCGCAGCGGTGACGAACTGCACGGCTTCCAGATCGCGGAAGCCATCGATGGAACGTCAGGCGGCGTCTTCGTGGTGGAGGAAGGCTCCCTCTACCCGGCGCTGCAACGGATGCTGGTCCAGGGATGGATCTCGGGCACCTGGGGCAGAACCGCCGACAACCGGCGCGCCCGGTACTACCGCGTCACGCGGGCGGGGCACAGGCACCTGGAGCGATCGCTGCAGTCATACGCCCGGGTTTTACGCGCCATCGCCGCCATTCTCGACCTCTCACCGGCAGGAGCCTGACGATGCTCGGAACGATCTGGCGACGGCTGCAGTTCTTCCTGTTCCGGGAGCGCGCCACCCGCGAGCTCGAGGACGAGATGCAACTGCACCGCGACCTGCGCGCCGAAGCGCTCATACGCGACGGCGTCGGCGAACGCGCGGCGCGCAGCGAGGCCTCGCGCCGATTCGGCCGCACCCTGCCGCGCACCGAACAGGGACGCGACGCCTGGGGCTGGATCCGGCTCGATGCGATCACGCAGGACATCCGCTACGGCGCGCGCCGTCTGCGACAACACGGCTGGTTCACCGCTTCGGTCGTCTCGATCCTCGCGCTCGGCATCGGTGCGACGACCGCCATGTTCAGTGCGATCGACGCGGCATTCCTGCGGCCGTTGCCCTTCATGCGCGCGGATGAACTGGTGACCCTGCAGCGCGTCAACGTCCCCAGTACGTTCCGGTGGGGAAACGAGCCGCAGGTCCGTCCCTTCGACATCGACCACGTCAAGGACATGAAGGATGTCTTTTCCCACGTGGCCGTATATGCCGCGGGTGGCCTGAACCTGGTGTCGGCCGAGCGGCCGCAACGCGTGAACGCCGGCGTCGTGTCCGGCGATTTCTTCACCACGTTAGGCGTTCGTCCCCTCCACGGCCGGGCGATCGGTCCCGCCGACGGGGGCGTCGAGGCGCCGGACGTCGTCGTCCTGTCGTGGCAGCTCTGGCAGGAGCGTTTTGGCGGCGGCGAGGTGCTCGGCACGCTGCTGCCGCTCAATACCAGGCAATACGAAATCATCGGCGTCATGCCCCGGGACTTCTCGTTCCCGAACCAGAGCGACCTCTGGATTCCGCTCAACATTCCCATTTCCGGCCGCACGTTCGAGGCGTTCCGCGGCTACCTGCCGTCGACGGTCATTGCGCGGCGTGCCTTCGGCGTGACCGCCGCGACGGCGGAAGCACGACTACAGGAAGGGTGGGCGCGCATAACGTCGACCATGCCGCGCACTCCCGGCCAGCGGCTCTCCAGTGACGAGAACCTCCGGATCATTCAGGCCGAGGGTGCCGCGGAACCGTTACGCGACAAGCTGGTGGGCGACCGGCGGACAGCACTGCTCGTGCTCTTCGGCGTCACCGGACTGCTGCTGCTCATCGCCTGCGCCAACGTGACCAACCTCCTGCTCTCCTACGGCGCGTCGCGGGCGCGGGAGCTGGCGCTTCGTTCCGTTCTGGGCGCCACGCGCGGGCGGCTGCTGAACCAGTTGCTGGCCGAAAGCATCATGCTGTCGGTGGGTGGCGCGGCAATCGGGATTGCCATCGCGCCAATCACGTTAGGCGTCCTTCGCACGCTCATGCCCGCCAGCCTGGCTGGTGTCACGCCGGTCCAGCTCGACTGGCGGGTCTTCACGTTTGGCGCGCTGCTCGCTGTGGCGACAGGTATTCTGTTCGGTCTCTGGCCGGCGTTCGGCGTCACTCGCGGCGAGGCATCGGTGGCCATCAAGTCCGGCGGGGGCCATGGCGCGAGCGCCCGCGGTGCGCGGCGGGGACAACGCATCCTCGTCGCCTCCGAACTGGCGCTCGCTGGCGTTCTGCTGGTGGGGGCCGGGCTCATGTTGCGGTCCTTCGAGCGACTGGTCGCCACCGATACCGGAATGCGTCCCGAGCAGGTCGCTACGCTGGAGCTCAGCTTCGTGTCCGGGACAGGCGCCGCCGCGCGCGTGGCGCGTGTCGACGACATTCTGGCCAACGTCCGTCGCTTGCCGGGCGTGAGCGCGGCCGGCGTCGTCAACGACCTGCCACTGCGTGGAAGCGGTGGCATCGGCATCTCGGTGACGGTAGATGGCGCGCCGCCAGAAGCAAAGGAGGTCTTCCCGCGCTACCTCATTGCTTCCGACGGCTATCTCGAAGCGTTAGGCATCGCTGTACGCCGCGGCCGGGGATTCACGGAAGCCGACGGTGATAGCGCCAGGCCCGTGGCCCTGATCAGTGAAGCCATGGCAAAGACCTACTGGCCGACCACCGACCCGATCGGCCGCACGTTCCTGTTCGGCGGCGACGGGCCGCCGATTGCCGTCATCGGCGTCGTTGCCGACGTCCGTGAGGGCGGCCTGGAACGCGATCCGGGACCCCAGATGTACTTCCCGGCGAAGTCCAGCCTCGGCGCTAACCTGGCGCTGGTGGTCAGGGGCACCGGGCCAGTGGCGGCACTGCTGGAAGGAATGACCCGGGCCGTCCGCGACGTGGACCCGAGCCAGGCCGTCTACAACATCCGTTCGATGGACGAAGTCGTCGGGGCGTCGATGGCGGCGCGGAAGGCGAATACGATGCTGATCACGCTCTTCGGCGCGCTGGCGCTGGTCATTGCCGCGTTAGGTGTGTACGCGGTGACCTCCAATGCCGTCGCCCAACGGATGCGCGAGTTCGGGATTCGCGCCGCCCTCGGCGCCACACGAAGCGACCTGCTGCGCCACGTCTCGAGCGAGATGATGCTGGTCATCGGCATCGGGGTCGCTGCCGGCGGGATCGTCGCCTGGCTGGCGTCCCGGGTCATGTCCGGCCTCGTGTACGGCATCGACGTGCGCGATCCCGGCACCTTCGCCCTGTCGCCGCTTCTGCTGATCGCGGCGGCGATTGCCGCCACCCTCATCCCGGCCCGCCGGGCCACGCGCGTTCAGCCGGTGGAGGTCATGCGCGAGGAGTAACGACACGAGGTCTGCGCGCCCCCGCCGGATTACCTTCCTGAGGCATGAGCAACTCGTGGAAGGGACTGCGCATCGCTGGTACCGTGGTCGCGGCATTCGTTGCGTGCACCCCGACAGCCGCGGATCGCGCGCCAACGGCGGATACCGGCCGCGTGCCGGTTATTGATTCCGGTTTCGCGGCCGTTGCCGAGTCGGCGTGGGTAGACGTCTCGGGGGTGACGATGATCGGCTTCTACCCGATCGCCACGAACGAGCAGCTCGAGAAGGACCAGGACCTTGCGGCGGCGCTCGATGACTTTGCGTATCACATCGGGACCGCGATGGATTCACTGATCACGGCCGGTGCGACGGTACACTATCGCGGTGGAGATACGCTCTGGCTGAGATCCGGGCCACGACGCTGGAGATTCTCGCGAAACGCGGACAGCTCCGATATCGGCTATTTCTTCACTGACACCACTGCTCGCTCGGTTGCGCTCTATGGCGTACGCGGGTTTACGGAACTCACCGCGTACGTTCACGAATTTCGCCGCACGGGTCGGATCACTCCGTGATCACCAGTACGCTGACGATCGCGCTGGCGTCGCCGCGGGTGCCGTCGTCGCTCCAGCATGGACTCGACTCGATCGACCGGCTGGTGGCCGAAGCGAGCGCGAAGGGCGCGGCCATCGTCTGCTTTCCCGAAGCGTACCTGCCGGGCCTGCGCGGACAGGACTTCGATGTGTTGCCGTGGGACGAGGGCACGCAGCAGCACGCCGTCGACGGCGTCAGGCAATCGGCGAGGAGGCATCAGGTCGCCGTCATCCTCAGCCACGAGTGGATCGCTCCGCCGGGACGCCAGATTCTGGCGACGGTGATCAATGCCGATGGAACGGTGCAGGGCACGCAGTCGAAGAACCAGCTCGACCCCACCGAGGACCAGTTCTATGTGCCCGGGGAGACGCGCCGGGTCTTCGAGGTGAACGGTGTCACGTTCGGTGTCGTCACCTGTCACGAAGGATGGCGGTATCCCGAGACCGTGCGTTTCGCCGCCATGCGCGGCGCGAAGGTCGTCTTTCATCCACAACACACCGGCCACGAAACGACCGGCGCGGCGCTCACCGAGTGGGGCGCGTCAGGCAGTCCGTATTACGAGAAAGCGATGATGCTGCGCAGCATCGAGAACGGCATCTGGTTCGCCAGCGTCAACTACGCGCTCCGGTTCCAGGAAGCGGCGACGAGCATCATCGATCCCCAGGGAACCTGCGTGGGCCACCTGCCGTATGGCGAGGAAGGCGTCCTCGTGCACGCGATTGACCTCGAGGCAGCGAACGGTACCCTGGCGCGTCGTTATGCACCGGAGCGCTACCGGGAATCGTCGTCGTGAATTCAGGCGAGGTTCATCCGGGCCGGCAGGGCCGTGAAACGCGGGTGACCGCGCAGCCGCGTGAAAGAAGCCTGTAGCGCAGCAGGCCGATGAGACGGGTCAAAGGTCGCGGCCTCACTTCGCTTCGCCAGCGAGCGCAAAAAGCGAAAGCGGATCGACGGTGACGCCGCCATACCGAACGATGAGGTGCAGGTGCGGCCCCGTCACCCGCCCGGTGGCGCCGACGCGGCCAATGGTCTGCCCGCGCGACACGGTGTCGCCGGCGGCGACCAGTTGCTCCGACAGGTGCAGATAGGCGCTCGACAGTCCGCCGCCGTGATCGATGTACACCACGTTGC
>CAMPKM010000143.1 GCA_946887155.1 uncultured Gemmatimonadota bacterium | reverse complement strand
AGCATGCCGTGATCCAGCAGGAACTCGGCCGTCTGGAACCCTTCGGGCAGGTCCTGGCCTAACGTCTGCTTGATGACGCGAGGGCCGGCGAACCCGATGACCGCCCCTGGTTCGGCCAGGATGGCGTCACCCAGCATGGCGAAGCTCGCGCTCACGCCCCCGGTCGTCGGATTCGTCAGGATCGACACGTAGGGAATCCGGCGCTCGGCCAGCTGCGACAGCACAGCACTCACCTTGGCCATCTGCATCAGCGACAGCACGCCTTCCTGCATCCGCGCGCCGCCTGACGCGGACACGACGATCAGCGGGTGCTTTTTCTCGAGCGAACGATTCGCCAGGCGGGAGATCTTCTCACCCACCACCGAGCCCATCGAGCCTCCCATGAACGCAAAGTCCATGATGCCGATACCGACCGGCATCTCCACGATCGTCCCGGCGGCGGTGAGGATGGCGTCATAATCGGAGACGAGCCGGGCCTTCTTGATGCGCGCCTGATAATCGGGAAACTGCAGCGGATCCGTCGAGCGAATCTCCGTCTCGGTTTCTGTCCACGAATTCTCGTCGAACAGCAGCCGCGCGTAATCGATCGCGCGAAGGCGCCGGTGATAGTCGCACGACGGACAGACGCTGAAATTCCGGAGGAATTTCTCGCGGATGTCGGTGTGGCCGCACGCCTCACATTTCTCCCAGACGTCGGCCGGGATCTCGTGGCGTTCGGTGCGCGGGGCACGGGGCTTTTTCTCCTTCCTGAACCAAGCCATGACTAAACTTGGCGCCGCACACTCCCAAAGTCCAAAGGACCGAGTCCCTGTCCGAGAGTCCAGCGGTCTTCCAGGTTCGGATTGGGAAGCAATTTGTCTTGCGCCGCAAGCGGATGGTCGCGTACCTGACGATCAGGCGAACCCCAGTTCTCCCGGTCGTCCCCTGCCCTCAGCCGAGATTCGGACGAGGAGGCCAACAGCAATCCAGCATGCCAGCATGAACGATCCGCCGTACGAGAAAAACGGGAGCGGAATGCCGGTGATCGGCATGACGTTGATGGTCATGCCCACGTTGATCACCACGTGCACGAACCAGCTCCCGGCCAGCCCGAATGCCACCAGGCTACTGAACGGATCCACCGCGCGCGTCGCCACCCGGATGATGCGCAGAAAGAGCAGCAGGAAGAGACCCAATGCCGCGCACACGCCAAGGAATCCGAGTTCCTCGCCCAGCACCGCAAAGATGAAGTCCGTGTGCTGCTCGGGAAGGAACGCAAGACGCTTCTGCGTTCCCTCGGTGAAACCCTTGCCGGTCCACCCTCCGGAACCGATCGCGATGCGGGACTGCGCCACCTGGTAACCGGCGTCCTTGGGATCTCGCGAAGGGTCGAGGAACACGAGCAGGCGCTCTTTCTGGTGCGGCTTGAGCACGTTGTTCCACACGACCGGGGCCGCCACGCCCATCGTCAGGTTGGCAACGACGATAACGACCGCTTCCACCACGAATGGCTTGTAGAGCCAGAGGAGGACGATCAGCAGGATGAACCAGCTCGCCCACCACAGCACGCTGCCGCCGAGCAACAGGCTCACCACGGGACTCACCGCAAACAGCAGCAGTTGTGCCGATACACCGGCCCAGAACAGCATGACGAAAAACAATCCCACGAAAACGATGCCGGTGCCGAGGTCGGGCTGCTTCATCACGAGCAGCCAGGGGATCAGCACGACGATGCCGGGCTTGACCAGCTCGAGGAGCGACTTGGGCGGGACCTTGTAGGACGAGAGTACCTTGGCCAGCATCATCGCCACGGCAATCTTGGCGAACTCCGCGGGCTGCAACCGGAACACGCCGTACCCGATCCATCCCTTCATGCTTTCGGCGGTGCCGGCCCCACTGCCGAAGACCAGGGTCAGCGCCAGCAGCGTCACGCCTAACAAGTACGCAGGCAGGGCCGCCCACTCGAGGAAACGCACCGACATGCGCGAGACCACGAGGAACGCCACCAGGCCGACGCCGAGCCACGCCAGTTGCCGCATCCACGCGGCCTGGACGATGGCGCTGGGGTAATCGGTCTGTCCGGCGCTGTACACCACGGCGATGCCGAAGGCCGTCAGCAACAGCGCGATCATCGCCAGCGGGTAATCCGCAACGGTCTTCCGGATCATCCGCCGGTGATGTTGACGGGCTGGATGATCGCCGTCTTCAGGTAGCGTTCGATCATCTTCGTCGCGACGCGCGCAGCAGCTGATCCGTGTTCTCCAAACTCGAGGAGCACGGCCACGACGATTTTCGGGTCGTTCTTCGGTGCAAATCCGACGAACCAGCCGTGGTCCGGACCGTGCGAGTTCTGGCCGGTGCCGGTCTTGCCCGCGACCTCGACGCCCTTGAGCATGGCGCCCGCCGCCGTGCCGCGCGTCGACACCACGCCGTGCAGCGCTTCGCGCACGCCCGACATCTGTTCCGGCGTGAGGTCGAACAATTTCTGGCGTTCAACCGGTTGGTCGACAATGTGCGGCCTCACGGCATTGCCGTCGGTGGCGAGAGCCGAGTAGAAGCGCGCCATGTTCACGACCGTCTGTTCGTTCTCTCCCTGGCCGATCGACAGGTTGAGCGTGACGGCATTCGTCCAGTTGCCCTTGCCGTACTGGCGATCGAAGTAGCTCGTGGCGGCCGGCCATCCCGGCCGGTTTTCCTCCGGCAGGTCGATGCCGGTCCGCTCGTTGAACGCCATCGAGTCCCCGCCGGCCAGCAACCGGTCGAGGCCCATCATCAGCCCGAGCTGGTAGAAGTAGACGTCGCATGACTTCTCGATCGCCTGCGCCAGCGTGAGGTTGCCGTGTCCCTTCCGTTCCCAGCACCGGAACGGACGCGTACCGAACTGATAGCTCCCCGTGCACGGCTGCTGCATCCGGTCGCCGAGTCCGACGATCCCGGCCTGCATCGCGATGATGGCCGTCGCCAGCTTGAACGTGGAGGCCGGCGGATACACGCCCTGCAGCGCCTTGTTGTACAGCGGCTTTCGCGGATCCTTCAGCAGCGCGCTGTACTTCGATCCCGAAATGCCACCGATGAAGTCGTTAGGGTCGAACGTGGGCGCGCTGTGAAAGGCCAGGACGGCGCCGGTCGTCGGGTCGAGCGCGACCGCGCCGCCCTGCATCGTGGAATCGAACAGGCTGGCCGTGAAGCGCTGCAGGTCGAGATCGATGCTCGTGTGCAGGTCCGGTCCCGCCTCGGGAAGCCGGTCCGGTCTCGCGCCTGCCTGCCTGACGACCCGGCCGCGCGCGTCCACCTCGACGAACCGCGAACCATCTTTCCCCTGCAGTTGCGCCTCATACTGCTTCTCGAGTCCCGCCTTCCCGATCTGCTGCCCCGGACGATACCCCTGGAACGTTTCGCTGTTGAGCTCCGCCTCGTTGATCTCGCCCGTATAGCCGACGAACGACGCGACCGCCTTGCCATCCGGGTAGTAGCGCTTCGGCGCCGCCTGGATCACGAGGTTGGGAAAGCGACTCCGCTCCTCCTCCAGCATCGAAACCTGTTCGAACGTGGCGTCGGACAGCACGACGGCTGGTCGCGACCGGGCCGCACGGAACCGCTTCAGCACGACCTCGATCATGCTGTCGCTGAGCGGGATCACCGACGACAGCCGCTGCAGCGTCGCCTTCAGCGTGTCAGAACGCTGGGCGAGCATCGACACGGTGTAGCCCGGAATGTTCTCGGCGATGACCTGGCCGTTGCGGTCGAGAATCATGCCGCGCGGCGCCGGCAGCGGGACCTCGTTCAGGCGGTTGTCGTCGGACTGCATCGCGAACTGCGCGTGTTCGACGATCTGGGCGCGGAAGAACGCCGCCAGCAGGACGCCGAGGGCAGTGGCAACGATTACCGCCGCCGCCCGGCCTCGACGCTGAAGCTCGTTAGGATGCAGGCTCACCGGCGCGACTCCAGGGAGATGCCAAAAGCCATCACGACCAGCGCCCCGGCCACCCCGGTGGCAATCGCCGACAACGGGGACCAGAGCACCAGTTGCACGGCGAGGTCGGCGAGGCCCAGTCGACGCTCAAAGACAAGATACACGATGTCGAAGGCCCATTTGCCGGCCGCCAGGAAAACCACCTTCAGCAGCACGTTGTCCCCGAACACGGCCGCCTTGAGCGACGATGCGGCGGAACCCACAGCGCTCAAGGCCAGTGCGCCGGCGCCGAACGAGAGGGGCGTCATCGAGTCCGCAATCAGGCCCGTGGCAAACCCGATCAGCGCCGCGACGCCCGGACGCACCTGCACCGCGACCAGCAGCACCGCCACCACCAGGAAATCGAGACTGATCCGTGCCCCGACCAGCGGGCGCACCGTGTAGTGAAGGATGACCAGCACCAGGAAACAACCGACAGTCCGGAGCAACAGCCTCATCGCCCGCGGCCCCCGGAGTCGGGCCGCACCGTATCGGCCGGCACGCGAGCCAGGGAATCCGCCGCTCGATCAACGATCCGGCGCAGCGAATCAGCGGTAGACGTCCGCCAGGCCGACTGCACGTCGGCGTCGGTCGGCAACAGGACCATCACGACGCTGACATCCGCCGGCTTCACCAAGGGCACGAGCAGGTACGTCCGCGCGTAGCTGCCGGGTGTCGTTATGTCCGACACCACGGTGCCGATCGGTATGCCGCGCGGGAAGACGCTGCCCAGGCCTGAACTCCTGATCTCCGTCCCCGCGGGCAATGAATCGCGAAACGCCACGTTCCGCAGCTCGAGCATGTACCGTTCGGCATCTTCGGCGAGATGTGGCTTGACGATCCCGAACACCTTGCCGTCGGCGCCGACCGCGCTGACCCCGAAGTCCGGATGCGTCCAGAGCAACGCCGTGCTGCTCCTTGGCTCGACGCTGACCACCGTGCCGATCAATACTTCCGGTGCCACGACGGCGGAACGCTCCACCACGCCGGCGTCGGATCCGGCGGTGATCACTGCCGTGTGTGCCTGCCCGTACTCGGACCGGTGCAAGGCTTCAGCGGCGACGAACGGGGTCTGCAGGCGCGCCCCCAGGCCGATCAACTCACGAAGGCGTCCGTTCTCCTGTTCCATGTCCTGCAGCCGCGCGTTGCGGAGGACGAGGCTGTCGAGGCGCGCCGCCGTAATATCGCGCGTGATGAAGGCGCTCCGGGCGCGTTCCGCCTGGACCTGCAGGCCGATGAGGGGACCGACGAACGTTTCGCGAACCGCGCCGGCGACCGACTGGCGCGTCGCCGATGGCAGGAACGTGGCGAAGAGGGACGCGCCAAGACATGCGGCCAGGATGACCGTGTCCACGCGCGTGCCGGAACGAGTGGCCCGCGCCACGCTGACCTCAGGTCTGCAGCACTGACCAGTACTTCTCCTCGTCGTCGAGGATGCGCCCTGTGCCGCGGACCACGCAGGTCAGGGGATCTTCGTCGACGTGGATCGGAAGGCCCGTTTCCTGGTGGAGGACCAGGTCGAGACCGCGGATCAGCGCGCCGCCGCCCGTCATGACGATGCCGCGATCGACGATGTCCGACGCAAGTTCCGGCGGCGTGATCTCGAGCGCCCGGCGCACCGCGTCGACGATCTGCTGGATGGGCTCCTGGATGGCTTCGCGGATTTCGGACGAGTGCACGCGCACCGTCTTCGGGATGCCTGAGACCAGGTCGCGACCCTTCACGTCCATTTCCTTCTCGTCCCCAACCGGAGCGGCCGAGCCGATGCCGACCTTGATCTGCTCGGCCGTCGGTTCGCCGATGAGCAGGTTGTAGTTCTTGCGCATGAACTGCACGATCGCGGTATCGAGTTCATCGCCACCGGTACGGATCGACGTGTCGGAGACGATGCCGGACAGGGCGATGACGGCGATTTCGGTGGTCCCGCCCCCGATGTCGATGACCATGTTCCCCGTCGGCGTCTCGATCGGCAGCCCGACGCCGATGGCGGCGGCCATGGGTTCAGCGACCATGAACACTTCCTTGGCGCCCGCGCCTAACGCGGAGTCGCGCACCGCGCGCTTTTCCACCTCGGTGATGCCGGACGGCACGCAGACGATCACCCGCGGCTTGATCTTGAACATCCGGTTCCGGATGATCAGCTCCAGGAAGTAGCGGAGCATCTTTTCCGTGACGTCGAAGTCGGCGATCACGCCGTCCTTCATCGGGCGAACCGCGATGACGCCGTCCGGTGTGCGACCCAGCATGCGTTTGGCTTCGAGGCCGACGCCTTTGACGCGCTTGGTTTCGCGATCGATCGCAACGACCGAAGGCTCGTTGAGCACGATACCTTCGCCCTTGACGTAGATGAGCGTATTCGCGGTACCGAGGTCAACCGCGATCGCGTTGGCGGGGATGAACGAGCCCGCCTTCAGGAATGGCCAGCGCATTTATGGTGCAGGTGACGCGTGAGGCGCGTCGGAAACCGACGAACGGAGGGGGACGGACGGGGCGTAAGCTAGTTGGGCCCTTCTGGTGTCGCAAGACATTGGCTTTCCACAACCTAGACGGTTCCGTTGACGCACTGCTGGAGCATCACAAAAGACGCCCGAGGGGGTCGATAGGAAACAGATCGCGGCGCACGGAGGTCGGACGCTGGAAGGTATTGCCATGGATTTCCTCCGGCTCAGGAGTGGGAATCGCCGCGACGCCGTGCACGCTGCTGCCTTTCGCCTGGCGATCGTTCCGTAGTTCAGTCCGCCTAACGATTCATCCATCGGCTGGTGACCCATATCGCAGCGTATGTGTATGACAAGCTGGCATCATCGCTCGGCATCCATTTGGCCCGCGATGTCTCGACCCTCGTATCCTTCCGCAGCGGGCCCTGCGGTTTCTGAACGGAGCACAGATATGAAACGCTCACTTCTGATCGGCTCGCTCGCGATTGCGGCAGCCGCCTTTTCCACTCAAACCGCGGGCGCGCAGGACACCCTGCAGCGTCCGGGCGCCTTGGCGCGCACCCCGTCGTTTGCGTCGCTGACGGCGGCCCTTGCGGCCACGCCGAAGGCCACCGCGCTCGTCACGTCGCGCACCGTCACTGCTGCCGATGTTCGCGTCATCAACGCAACGACGGTCATTGGTGCCGACAACGCGCAAACCGTGAACACCGCGATCGAAACGCACAAGGATCACCTCACCGCCTTGCGCGATGCACTGAGCGCGAACGCGATTTACACGGCTGCGCTCGCTGCACATGCGGACAAGCCCGAAGTCGCCAACGTGATCGCGGTAGATAT
>CAMPKM010000142.1 GCA_946887155.1 uncultured Gemmatimonadota bacterium | reverse complement strand
GCTGCCTGCATCGACACGGTGGTGCCGGTCGCGAGCGCCGAGGCCGCCGAGCTCGTGAAACTGCTCGAGAACACGTTTCGCGCTGTCAACATCGGTCTCGTGAACGAGATGGCGATCGTCTGTGACAAGCTGGGCGTGAACGTCTGGGAAGTCATCGACGCGGCGGCGACCAAGCCGTTCGGCTTCATGCGCTTTACGCCGGGCCCGGGCATCGGCGGACATTGCATTCCACTCGACCCGCACTACCTCGCGTGGAAGATGCGCACCCTGAACTACAAGACGCGCTTCATCGATCTCGCGAGCGAGATCAACTCGGAGATGCCGGAGTATGTGGTGCGCAAGATTGCGCGCGCCTTGAATGAAGACGAACGCTCGGTGAAAGGCAGTCGCGTACTCATCCTGGGCATTGCCTACAAGCGCGATATCGACGACATGCGCGAGAGCCCGGCGCTCGACGTGATGCGCCTGCTCGAGGAACGCGGCGCGCACGTCGATTACCACGATCCGTGGGTTGCGTCATTCCGGGAGAACGGACACAGCAAGTCCGGTGTAGCGCTGACTCGCGAGGTCCTCGAAAAAGCGGACGCCGTGGTCATCATCACCGATCATTCCAACGTCGACTACCAGATGGTTGCCGATCATGCGCGGCTGGTGGTGGACACGAGGAATGCCACGTCGCGGCTGAAGTCGTCTCGCGCGCGGATCGTGCCGCTGGCGTCGCTGCGTTCGGACAACGCCTGACGTGAACAACGAACAGAGACTCCAGTGAATATTTCCGTCATCGGTACGGGGTACGTCGGACTGGTCGTGGGCGCGTGCCTGGCAGAAACAGGAAACGACGTCGTTTGTGCCGACACCAACGCCGACAAGATCGAGGGCCTGAAGCAGAACATCATCCCGATCTTCGAGCCCGGGCTCGACACCATGGTGGAGCGGAACCAGCAGCAGAAGCGGCTGACGTTCACCACCGACGTTCCGGCGGCGATCAAGCGCGCCGACGTCGTCTTCATCGCGGTGGGCACGCCGCCTGACGAGGATGGGTCAGCAGACCTGCGGTACGTGCTCGGCGTCGCGGACCAGATCGGCAAGCACATGGGTCGTGAGCTGGTCGTCGTGACCAAGTCGACGGTGCCGGTTGGCACGGCGGCCAAGGTGAGCGCCGCGGTCGCTGCCAATGCCAGGCTGCCGTTCCACATGTGCAGCAACCCGGAGTTCCTCAAGGAAGGCGCGGCGCTGGACGACTTCATGAAGCCCGATCGCGTCGTGCTCGGGGTGGACTCGGATCACGCACGCTCCGTCATGGCGGAGCTGTACGCACCGTTTGTCCGGACCGGAAAGCCGATCATCTTCATGGACATCCCGTCCGCCGAGATGACCAAATACGCCGCCAACGCCATGCTGGCGACGCGCATCTCGTTCATGAACGAGATTGCCGCGTTATGCGAGCGGGTCGGTGCGAACGTGGACCTGGTCCGGAAAGGTGTCGGAAGCGACGCGCGTATCGGTCCGTCGTTCCTGTTCCCCGGGCCGGGGTATGGCGGCTCCTGTTTTCCCAAGGACGTGAAAGCGCTCGTCTCCACCGCCCGCACCTGCGAGACGCCGCTGATGGTGCTCGAGGCGGTGGAGGCGGCTAACGACCGGCAGAAGCAGCGCCTCTTCGAAAAGCTTTCGGAAACACTCGATGGCCAGATGTCGGGGTCCCGCGTGGCCGTCTGGGGACTTTCGTTCAAGCCTAACACGGACGACATGCGCGAATCGCCCTCGCTGTCGCTGATCGATTCGGTGATTGCGGCCGGCGGAAAGGTCGTGGCGCACGATCCGGCGGCCATGGAAGAAGCGCAGCGCCGGCTTGGCGACACGATCGAATACGCCGAGAACAATTACGATGCCCTCACCGGCGCTGACGCGCTGGTCATCGTCACGGACTGGAATGAGTACCGCCATCCGGATTTCGGTCGCATGAAGGAGGCGCTCCGGCGGCCGATCATCATCGATGGCCGCAACCTCTACGCGCCGGAAAAGCTTACCGCGCTCGGCTTCACCTATCGTTCGTTCGGGCGGGCGCTCGCGTGAGGGTGCTTATTACGGGTGCGGCGGGGTTCCTCGGATCCCATCTGGCTGACCGGTTCCTGCGCGACGGTCATCATGTCGTCGGGCTCGACAACTTCATCACCGGGAACCCGGACAACATCGCCCACCTGACCGGCCACGAGCGGTTCGAGTTCGTCAAGCACAACATCTCGACCTTCACCTATGTGGCCGGGCCACTGGACGGTGTGCTTCACTTTGCGTCTCCGGCCAGTCCTGTCGATTATCTCGAACACCCGATCGCGACGCTCAAGGTCGGTGCACTCGGAACGCATAACGCGCTCGGCTTGTCGAAGGCGAAGGGCGCCCGGTTTTTTCTGGCCTCGACGTCGGAGGTGTACGGCGATCCCCTCGAGCATCCGCAAAAGGAAACGTACTGGGGGAACGTGAACCCGGTCGGGCCACGCGGCTGCTATGACGAGGCGAAGCGGTTCGCGGAAGCGATGACCATGGCCTACCATCGCTACCACGACGTCGACACGAGGATCGTCCGGATCTTCAATACCTACGGTCCGCGGATGCGGCCCCGCGACGGCCGCGTCGTCTCGAATTTCATCGTGCAGGCGTTGACTGGTGATCCGCTGACGATCTACGGTGATGGATCGCAGACCCGCTCCTTCTGCTACGTCTCCGACGAGGTGGAAGGGATCTACCGCCTGTTCCTGAATGGGGATTCGGAGCCGACGAACATCGGCAACCCGAACGAATTCACGGTCCGGCAGCTCGCGGAGCTGGTCGTGGAGCTCACGGGGACGAAGGCGCCAATCGTCAGCAAGCCGCTTCCCACGGATGACCCCAAGGTGCGAAAGCCCGACATTACCCGGGCCCGGAAAATGTTGGGTTGGGAACCAACCATTGAGCTTCGGGATGGGGTCCAACGGACCATCGAGCACTTCCGGAAGGTCCTGACCAAGTAGACCGAAAACGGGGTCAGACGCCATTTCTCAAAAACGGGGTCAGACGCCGTTTCCCCGCCGGGCTGCTTCCTCCCGGGTATAAAAACAAACCTGCAGGGGAAATGGCGTCTGACCCCGTTTTCGGGAGGCAACAGTCTACCGAACGACTGTGACCCATTAGCTTTAATGGCTCTACGGAAGCTTCGTAGTCCCAAGCGCTTCCGCCCTGAACCGACGTCATTCTCGACGGGTATTTCCCACCCGCCATGGTCTTCAAGCAAAAACACGCACTCTCGGCAATTGACGCGCTCCTGGCGTTCGGCGGCTGTATGCGCGCGTTCAATCTGCGGCAGTACCCGACCAACGAAGCGCTCTACACAGCGGGCGTGCAGCAGATTCAAGCGAAGAAGTGGGACAACGCCGTCCTGATTTTCGAGAAGCTCACGCTCGATCTTCCGGCACGTGACACGTTGCTTCCGTCATCCCACTTTCTCCTTGCCCAGGCGTACTCCGCACGCGGGGAGCACCTTCTCTCGGCACAGGCCTACGCGCGTCTCGCCGAGAGCTTCGCCACCGACTCGCTCGCCGACGATGCGCTGTACCGTGCCGGGAAGGAGTACCAGGCGATGTGGCGGCGGCCAGTACTCGATCCCCAATACGGCGGCGAAGCCGCGGCGACGTACGAATTGATGCTCGGCCTGTATCCCGAGAGCGAGTGGAAGGACTCGGCTACAAAACAGCTGACGGAGCTGACGGAGGATTTCGCGACGAAGGACTACGAAAGCGGAATGTTCTACATCCGCCGCAAGGCGTGGGACTCCGCGATCATCTACATGCGTGACGTGATTACCAAATATCCGGACAGCCAGCGTTCACGTGACGCGTACCTGCGTCTGGCACAGGCCTACGAGGCGATCAAGTACAAGGACGACAAGGCCGACGTGTGCAAGACCTTGCGGGAGAAGTATCCGAACGACCCCGAAGTCGCGGAGGCGTGCAAGCCCGTGGCCGGCACAACGGTGGTGCCGGGACCTCGGTAGTCGGTGCGCCCGGCGCGACTGGCGCTGATGGGGGGGACCTTCGACCCCCCGCATGTCGGGCACCTGCTGGCGGCGTCGGATGCCTGCGACCTTCTCGGCCTCGACCGGTTGGTGTTCGTGCCCGCGGGGCAGCAGCCCCTCAAACGGCACCGTGAGGCTGCGCCCGCGGACCACCGGCTCCGCATGGTACAACTCATGGCGGAAGGCGACGGAAGATTCTCGGTTGACGAGATGGAGATCCGGCGAACGGGCTTATCTTTCACGGTGGATACGCTCGAGGAGTATGCCCGCCGATTCCCGGATTCAGAGCGCTTCGTCCTGCTGGGTGTGGACGCGTTCACGCTGCTCGACCAGTGGCGTGATGCGGCGCGGGTCGTCAGCCTTGCGCACCTGGTGGTGTTGACGCGTCAGGCAGAACCGGGCGTCGTGGACACCGAAGCGGTGACGCAGCAGGTGCAGTCGATCGGGGGCGCAAATGCGGCGACACCACTGGCGATCCCCTCACGTCGTGTTGACGTGTCGTCGACGGAAATTCGTACTCGGGTGAAGGACGGGCGGCCGATTCGCGGCTTCGTCACGGACGCGGTGGCCCGGTACATCGAACTCAACGGTTTGTACCGATAGAGGCAGGCATGGTAAAGACGCTCCTGAGCAAGGTCTTCGGTTCGCGGCACGATCGCGAGCGGAAGCGCGTGCAGCCGATCGTTGACGAGATCAACAGTCACGGCGAGCGGCTGCAGTCGCTGGCCGAGGCGGAGTTGCGCGGCCAGACGGACCGTTTCCGCGAGATCATCCGCGAGCGAACGGCCGAGATCGAGCAGCGCATCGTCGAGCTGAAGGAACAGAAGCGCGTGGCCAAGGATCCGGCGGAGCGAGAAGCCGTCGACAACGAATTGGGCGGCGGCGACGGCCGCGGTGGCCTCGAAGGTCAGTTGCGCGAGATACTGCGGGACACGCTGGACGAGATCCTGCCGGAGGCATTTGCCACGGTGCGCGAAGCGGCGCGCCGGCTCGTGGGTACGACGGTTGCCGTCACCGGGCACGAACAGCCGTGGGACATGGTGCACTATGATGTGCAGCTCATCGGCGGCATCGAGCTCCATCTCGGCCGGATCGCGGAAATGGCGACCGGTGAAGGAAAAACGCTCGTCGCAACCCTGCCGCTCTACCTGAATGCGTTGCCGGGCAAGGGCGCGCACCTGGTCACGGTGAACTCCTACCTGGCTCGCCGCGACTCGCAGTGGATGGGCCACGTGTACAGGTACCTTGGCCTCACGGTCGGCTGTCTCGACGACACGCAGCCCGGCACGATGGAGCGTCGCGCCGCGTACGAGTGCGACATCACGTACGGGACGAACAACGAGTTCGGCTTCGACTATCTGCGCGACAACATGGTGATCGCGCTGGACCAACGCGTGCAGCGGCAGCACTGGTATGCCATCGTCGACGAAGTCGACTCGGTGCTCATCGACGAGGCGCGGACGCCGCTCATCATCTCGGGACCGGTCGGCAACGAGAATGACGCGATGTTCGCCGAGCATAACGCATCGGTCGAGCGGCTCGTGCGGCGGCAGACCGAAGTGGCCAACTCACTGGTGGCTGATGCCGAGCGGTTCCTCGACCAGAAGGACGAGGACAACGCCCGGCTCGCGCTTTACAAGGCGCAGTTAGGCAGCCCGAAGAACAAGCGCCTGCTCAAGGCACTGCAGGAAACCGGCGTCAAGCAACTCGTCCAGCGGATGGAGCTGGACTACCTGGCCGACCGCAAGCTGGGCATCGCCAAGCAGCAGTATGGTGACCTGGAAAACGACCTCTTCTACGTACTGGACGAGAAGGGGCACACGGTGCACCTGACGGATCGTGGCGTGGAGGCGATGTCGCCGTCGGACCACGAACAATTCGCCCTGCCCGATATCTCGACGGAGATCGGCCGGATCGATCACGACGAAACCCTCGATCCCCAGCAGAAGATCGAGGCCCGCCGGGCGCTGGAAGCCGAATACGCGCTGAAGAGCGAGAAGCTCCACATCGTGCACCAGTTGCTGCGCGCGCACGCCCTGTACGAGAAGGACGTCAACTATGTCGTGCAGGAAGGCGAAGTCCTGATCGTCGACGAGTTCACCGGCCGCACGATGCCGGGGCGCCGGTGGTCGGAGGGGCTGCACCAGGCGGTGGAAGCCAAGGAGGCGGTGAGGGTCAAGGGCGAGACGCAGACGCTCGCGACCATCACGATCCAGAACTACTTCCGCATGTACGAGAAGCTGGCCGGCATGACCGGTACCGCGGAGACGGAAGAGACCGAGTTCCACCAGATCTACAAGCTGACGGTTTCGGTCATTCCGACGAACAAGCCGATCATTCGCGACGACCGCCAGGACCTGGTGTTCAAGACGCGCCGCGAGAAGTACAACGCGATCGCCGAGGAAGTGCGACGGCTGCATGACCTGGGCTATCCGGTCCTCGTCGGTACGGCGAGCGTCGAGGTATCGGAAACGCTCTCGCGCATGTTCAAGCGCGCGGGCCTGGTGCATAACGTGCTGAACGCGAAGTACCACCAGCGGGAGGCCGAAATCGTTGCCGGGGCAGGCCAGCCCGGCGCCATAACGATTGCGACGAACATGGCCGGCCGCGGTACCGACATCAAGCTCGGACCCGGCGTGACGCCTTCGAAGCCGTCGCAGGTGAAGGACATCGACGGCAAGCTGGTCGACGTCGACGAAATGGGCGGCTTGCACATCGTCGGTTCCGAGCGCCATGAGTCCCGGCGCATCGACCGCCAGTTGCGTGGGCGCGCCGGACGGCAGGGAGACCCCGGCGCCTCGCAGTTCTTCCTCTCGCTCGAAGATGACCTCATGCGGCTCTTCGGGTCCGACCGCATCGCGCGGTTGATGGACCGGATGGGCGCCGAGGAGGGCGAAGTCCTGACGCACCCGCTGATCACGCGGTCGATCGAAGGCGCGCAGAAGCGCGTCGAGCTGCAGAACTTCCAGGCCCGCAAGCGGCTGCTCGAGTACGATGATGTCATGAACCAGCAGCGCGAGGTGATCTAC
This sequence comes from uncultured Gemmatimonadota bacterium, assembly GCA_946887155.1. Next base: position 146 of record CAMPKM010000142.1, on the reverse strand, counting down.
TCGCTGCGGTCATTTGCGCTCGAGGGTGGCGAGGAGCTTCGCTCGGAAGCGCTGAAGATGGTCGACAAGGCCATCGACAAGCGCGCCCGCGACCTGCTGGCGGAGTTCGAGGACCAGACCGAATGGGACTACGGCCTGCTCAAGCA
>CAMPKM010000141.1 GCA_946887155.1 uncultured Gemmatimonadota bacterium | reverse complement strand
TCCCGATCCCACAAGCCCCTTGGCCTCGACACCTGCGCTGCACTTCACCCCGACCGGAGTTGATGAGTGACGAGTTGATGAGGCCCTGACCCTTCAACTGTTCAACTCTTCACCTTCTCCACTATTGCTTGATCACCCAGACTTTGATTTCCGGCTTGACGTCGGCGTGCAGGCGGATCGGTACGCGATACACACCCAGCGCCTTGATCGGCTCGTGCAGGTCGACCTGCCGCTTTTCGACCTTGTGGCCGAGCGCCTCGAGCTGCTGCACGATGTCGCCGGCGGTGACGGAGCCGAACAACTTGCCCTCTTCACCCACCCGCGCCGAGAACGTGAGCGAGACCTGCTCGAAGACCGAGACCTGCGACGTTGCTTCCTCTCGGCGCGCGTCTTCCGCCGCCTCGAGGCGTTGCCGCTGCGCTTCGATCTGCTTCTTGTTGCCTTCGGTGGCAACGACGGCAATGCCGCGCGGAAGCAAGTAGTTGCGCGCATAACCATTCGAAACCTTCACCACGTCGCCCGGTGAGCCGAGCTTTTCCACCGATTGCCGAAGAATGACTTCCATGAGATTGCTCCGGGTGCGTTAGGTCGGTTGACGGGCACGTCCGCGCCAATCGAGCCAGGTATCACCAAGGCCGAGTCCCAGGGCGAGTGCGCCGACTGCCGGCGTAAAGAGAATTCCGAGGAGAATGAGGATGGCGAGCGCCAGGCGGCGCTCGGCCATGAACCAGGCCAGCACGCCGAGGCCACGCAGCACGTACAGCGCGCCAAAGAACACGATCAGGTTCAGTCCGAGTCCGCGCAGTGCTCCCAGGGTCGGGATGACGACGAGGACGATTCCCGCCAGGAGGCCCCAGACCAGCTGGTCGCCGAAGCGGAAGTCGCGAAGGCGGCTCAGGGGAGGACCCACGCGGGTGCGGCTGATGCGATGAAACAGGCCCCACGCCAATGCCAGTGCGGCCAGCGACTCGAGCGCGAGGAGGGCAGGGAAAAAGGAAACCGTGATCTCAGGCATCCTGTTCCAGCTCTCGAGCATTTGTTCGATCAATGCCGCGAACCGGGGATTGTCCGCCACGAACGCCTGCCAGTCCGGGGACAGGGTGGTCGCCTGGACCTGCGCGTTCAACGGCGCGGCCCGCCGATCGAGTTCATCGGCGAGCGTGCGCTGTACCCGTCCCGGCGAGACGTCGGAAATGAGCACCACGGCGCCGGCGAACAGGAACGTCGCAGCAACCGCCGAGAGCGCGCGGGAGAGGAACAGCTTGCGTCCGCCTAACAAGCAGGCAATGCCGAACATGGACACGAGCACGACGGCCCAGCCGCGGGCCATGAACTCGAAGGCGGGGCCGGCCCCCGGTGATCGCAGGAGCATCCACGCCGACAGCAGCAGCCACGTCAGCGCCAGCCAGACGCGGCCCCCCTGGACCCAGGCCACCAGCGCGCAAACGCCGATGGCCGGACCCACGAGCAGAATCGTCTGCTCGACCGGCACCAGCACACGCAGCGCCGCGAACGCCGGAACCAGGAGGAACAATCCCAGCGCCGGGAGGATCAGCCGCCAGCCGCGCTCGCGCGTGACCGTGGCCGGCGTCCCGGCATCAGGAGTGGGCGCGGGAACCTGTTCCACTCAGGCCTGGTGACCGCGGATGTAGGGAATGATCGCCAGGTAGCGGGCCCGCTTGATGGCGGTCGACAACTGACGCTGATGGCGCGCGCAGACGCCGCTCAACCGGCTCGGCAGGATCTTGCCGTGGTCGGTGATGAAGCGGCCGAGGGTGCGGTCATCCTTGTAATCGACATAGTGCACGCGTCCTTCGCAGAACGGGCAGCTCTTCTGGGGTCGTCGCATCATGGCTCAATCCTCATCGTCTTCTTCCTCCTGGCGAGCGGCGCGCGCCATTTCCTCTTCCGTCATCGGCGGAGCACCGACTTCGTGCTCGAACAGCGTGATGAGGTAGCGCACGACACCGTCGTCGAGCTTCATCGCTCGCTCGAATTCGGGCAGCACGTCGGGGGTCGCGTGGAATTTGGCGACGATGTAGTAGCCGGTTTCGCGCGCCCCGATCTTGTAGGCCAGCTGGCGCCGGCCCCAGTGATCGACGGTGATGTCGTCGGTGGCGTGGAGAAGACCGTGGAAGCGGTCGACTTTCTCCTTGATGGCGGCATCTTCGAGAGTGGAATCGAAGATGTAAACCGCCTCGTATCGGCGGGTCATTGGTCGGCAATCCTCCCTGTGGTCGTGTCCGCCCCACGCTGGTTGCCGGAGCGCGAGGAGGGTTGGTGGATCAATTGTAGGGCCGGTAAAGGTAATGGTCTGGCCGGGGCTGGTGTAGGTCCCGGGCCGCAGATGTGAGACGAGGGCGTCAGCCGGCTATTGTCCCTTCTACTGCCTCCGATCCTTCATCCAGCATGTGCGGTCGATTCGGTCTCACCCGCCCCGAAGCCCTCCAGCTCGAACGGTTCGGCATCCAGGAGCTGCCGCCGCTCGTTCCCCGGTACAACATCCCGCCGAGCAGCGACATCCTGGTCGTGCGGGAGCGGAAGGGCGTGACCGGTGCGGAGATGATCAAGTGGGGGCTGGTACCGTCCTGGGCCAAGGATCCGTCGATAGGCAACCGGATGGCGAACGTCCGGTCCGATACGGCGCTCGAGAAGTCGTCGTTCAAGGCGCCGATGGAGAAGCGCCGCTGCCTGATCCCGGCCGACGTGTTCTTCGAGTGGCAGGATGTGCCGGGCCAGAAGCGGCGTCGCCCGTATGCGGCGGCGATGCTCGAGGGCGAGCCGTTCGCCCTGGGCGGCCTGTGGGAAGCCTGGCGGTCGAAGGGCGGGGAGTGGCTGATCACCTGCGCGATCCTCACTACCGAGCCTAACGACTTGCTGGAGCCGATCCACGACCGGATGCCGGTCATCGTCCGGCCGGGCGACTACGCCAGGTGGCTGGATCCGGCAACGAAGATGGGCGAGGTCTCGCGGATCGTAGCGCCGTATCCGCCAAAGGACATGCGTGCGTGGGAGGTATCGTTGCTGGTCAACGATCCAAAGGTCGACGACGCGCGAGTCATTGCGCCGGTGGAGCGTGAGGACGGGAAGGTCGTGAGGTCGTGAGGTCGTGAGGTCGTGAGGCCGTGAGGCCGGTCCTTGGCCTTTTCTCACGATCTCACGACTCACGATCTCACGATCTCACGATCTCGACCTCACGTCTCCCGTCCGCTGTCCTTCCGGTTAAACCGGTTCATCGCCGCCTCGGAGCCATCATGGATCCAGGCTTCGCCTAACGCGACCAGGTCCGGAAACAGGGCCTCGATAGCCTGCCGCTCCCGCTTGCCGGCGCGGTCCAGCACGTAGTCAGCCAGGTTTTCTCCGCGCTCACGCCCCGGCTCGGGCCCGACGCCTATCCTCAGCCTTGCATACTCCTGCCCGCCAACGGCGGCCTCGATCGACTTGAGGCCATTATGGCCTCCGGCACTGCCGCGTGCGCGCAATCGGTATCGACCGACCGGCAGCGCAACCTCGTCGACCACGATCAACAGGTCCTCGGCCGCTGACCAGGATTCGCGGCGCAGGTACGGCTTCAAAATCCCGCCACTGAGGTTCATGTACGTCTGCGGCTTGACCAGCCGGACGCGCTGCGCTCCCACGCGGCCGTCGCTGACCTGCGCATTCTGGTCCTTCTTCCACCCATCGAAACGCCAAACGCCGGCCAGGTGGTCGATGACCCACCAGCCGACGTTGTGACGCGTGTCCGCGTAGGACTTGCCCGGGTTACCCAACCCGACGATGAGCTTCATTGGCTCGTCGCTCGTGCCCTGGCCCTCTGAGCGGCCAAGGGCGCTCCAAAGCCAGTTGAGCGAAATCACTTCTCCTCGGTCTCGCCCTCCTCATCATCTTCCTTCGGCTTGCGGATGAGCTCTGGTTCAGCCGGTGTTTCAGGCGTCGCACCCGCGGCCGGAGCTTCGACTTCTTCCTTGGGCGCGGCGACCACCGCGATCGTGGCCTCGGGCTCATCGAGTACCTCGACGCCCTCGGGGACCGCGATCTCGCTGACGTGAAGCGAATGGCCGATCAGGATCGGCGTGACGTCGACGTTGATGTGCGACGGCATGTTCAGCGGATCGACCCGGCACTCGAGTTCCTGCAGGACCTGGCTCAGGATGCCGCCCGAGTTCCGCACGCCGTCCGGCGTTCCCTGGAGAACGATCGGAATGTGCACGACCATGCGCTCACCGGCGACGAGCTCCTGGAAGTCGACGTGCAACACGTTGCGCTTCACGGGGTGACGCTGGATGTCGCGGATCAGCGTGCGCGACATGGCGCCGTCGATATTGAGCTCGATGACGGTGTTTTCAGCGGCGAACTTCTCGAGCAGGCGATCGAAGTCGCGCGCCGGCACGGTGAGCGACATCGGTTCGCGGGTGCGGCCATAGATCACCGCCGGTACCTGTCCTTCGCGGCGAAGGGTACGAGCGACACCCTTGCCGATGCCGGTGCGAGCGTTCGCGGAAAGCGTTGCGGTAGCCATTTTCGATTGACGATTGACGATTGACGACTGACGATTGACGACTGACGACTGACGACTGACGATTGACGATTGACGATTGACCGAACGGTAAAACGTTCTAATCGAACAAACTGGAAACGGACTGCTCCGAATGCGTGAAGCGAATGGCCTTCGCGAGCAATTCACCGACCGACAGCACGCGCAGCCGATCGAACCTCTTGTCTTCCTGCACGACGACCGAGTCGGTGATCACCACCTCCGCGATCGGCGCTTCCTTCAAACGCTGGACCGCCGGACCCGAGAGCAATCCGTGCGTTGCGCAGATGTAGATGTCCCGCGCGCCCAGCTTCTTCAGGGCCCGCGCCGTTTCCGTCACGGTGCCGGCCGTATCGATCATGTCATCGGGAATGAGACAATCCCGCCCTTCTACCTCACCCACCACGTTCAGGACCTCGGCCACGTTAGGCCCCGTTCGCCGCTTGTCGATGATCGCCAGCGCCGCGTCGAGTTTCCGCGCGAACCCGCGAGCCATCTTGGCCGAGCCGACGTCCGGTGCAACGACCACCAGGTCCGTGTACTGCTTTTTCCTGAAGTGCGCCACCAGCACCGGGGATGCATACAGGTGATCGACGGGAACGTCGAAGAAACCCTGTAGTTGATGCTGGTGGAAATCGAGACCGAGAACGCGATCAGCGCCCGCGGTCTGGATCAGGTTCGCCACCAGCTTCGCCCCGATGGAAACGCGCGGCTGGTCCTTCCGGTCCTGCCGCGAATATCCGTAGTACGGCATGACGCACGTCACGCGCGCCGCCGACGCTCGCTTGGCAGCATCGATCAGGAGCAGCAGCTCCATGATGTTTTCTGCCGGCGGGTTGGTCGGCTGGACGATAAAAACGTCCGCGCCGCGGACGTTCTCATCGATTCGCACAAAGATTTCGCCATCGGCAAAGCGGGTGAGCGTCATCCTGCACAGCTCGACCCCCAGGTTCCTGGCAATCTCCTCGGCGAGTCCCCTGTTGGCGTTTCCGGAGAGCAGCTTGAATCCCCGGAGAACGCCCGGCAAAAGGTCCATTACCGTAGCCCTGAAACGTAGACGTGACGGGAGTTTAGGTCAATCCGGAGCGAAACGGGATACAAGCGGGTCTTCACTTCGTCCTGGTTGCAAGCGTCCATTGCCCCCGGTGGATTCGAACCACCATTCTCGGATCCAAAGACCGATGTCCTGCCATTGGACGAGGGGGCAGACCTTGGGTGCGGCAACCTAATGGGTCAGGACGACCGGCTCAACAAAAGCAGCCGTTTGCGTCTCCACGACATCCACCCCGCCGATGGGCGGCAGGGCCGCCCAGTGGTTCCGGGCGACCTGTCCAGCTATGACCGCCACGGTCGACCCCGAGCCCGACATCAGGACCATCGCGGACTCTCCGAGCACGTCGGCCATCTGTGGACTCCGAAAACCCGCCAGCAACCGGCCGATGATCGGTACCTTCGCGCCCACTACCGGCTCGAAATCGTTGACCGCCACGCGGGCGAGCGCCTCCCAGCCCGCAATGTTTCCGATGCCGAGGGCCTGCGCGGCGTCTCCGCGCGCGCTATCGAGCCAGCCATACGCCTCGGCCGTGTTCACGCCCACGTCGGGGACGAGCAGCCAGACCGGTCGGGAAGGGAGGGCAGGCAGGATCTCCAGTCGCTCACCGTACCCACGGCCAATCGCCATCGCGGAGTCGTCCTGGGTCAGGAACGGGACGTCGGCGCCTAACGTCGAAGCAATGTCGAGCAACTTCGGCGCGTCGACCGGATCGGGGTTGAGCGCGTTGAGCACCCGCAGCACACCGCCAGCATCGGCGCTGCCACCACCGAGGCCGCCGCCAACCGGAATGCGCTTTTCGATCCGGATGTCGAATCCTCCGGGGTAGCCGGTGGCCGCGGCGTATGCCTCCGCCGCTTTCCACGCGACGTTTCGCTCGACCGGCCCGAGACCAGCGATCGGCACGCGCGGCCCCTCCACCTGCAGCCGCTTCGCCTGGTTGCCAACCGACACCGTGACCGTGTCGGACAGCGCGATGCGACAGAACATCGTCTCGATCTGGTGATATCCGCTGTCTTCGCGCGACAGCACCCGCAGGAACAGGTTCAGCTTGGCCTGCGCCTCGACCTTTCCCTCACGCGCGGTCATCCGGTCTTCCGGTCGTCACCCAGTTCGCTCAGGTGGAGCCCCATCCGGCCGAGGTACCAGAACCCAATCACCACGATGGGAATCCAGCCAAGCAGGTGGTAGCCCAGCGCATAGCTGACGGCGAGCGTCTCGTTCACGCCGTACACGCTCAACGCCACCTTCGATGCCGCTTCGAACGGCCCGAAGAAACCGGGCGCCGACGGAGCGGCTACGGCAAAGGCGAGGAGGCTCTGCAGGAAGAGGGCGCCAGAGAAGGGCGCGTCGATGCCCACGGCCTTGAACGCAATCCAGAACGAGGTGCCGTTCACCAGCCACATGACGAGCGCCCAGAAGAACACGATCGCCGACCGCCGGGGATCGCGGAGCACGCCAAGCCCCTCGCCGAACGAGACCAGGATGCCGCGGCCTCGCTCCATCAACCCTGGCGCCACGCCGCCTAACGCGCGTTCCCAGATCCTGACCACGCGATCGGGAAAGAGCGCGGCCAGGACGAGCATCGCCAGCGCCGTGATCGCGACGGCGGAAAACACGATGAGCAGTTTCGAGAC
>CAMPKM010000140.1 GCA_946887155.1 uncultured Gemmatimonadota bacterium | reverse complement strand
GCTGCCGACGCGCGTGCAGCTCGGTGTGCTCTTCCGGTATCCGCTGCCCGATCGTTATGCACAGGACGCCGAGTTGAACCTGTCGGCGGATTTGACCGATGGGTTGAACATCGAGCACCCACTCCCGCGCTTCGGCGCAGAGTTCGTCTGGCAGAAGCGGGCGTTCGTGCGGGGCGGGTATGTGTTCGACGCGGCACGTTCGGAGTCCGGTGGTCCAACGCTTGGACTGGGTTTCGCGAGGAACAATCTCGTCCTCGACCTGGCGCGGGTCTTCACGGGATTCTCGGCTGACGCAGGGCAGGCGCCCACGTTCCTGTCGCTTCGGCTCGCGTTCTGACCATGCGAACGGGGCCGGCGTGGTGGCTCTTCCTCACGATACTCGCCACGCCGATCGACGCCCAGCGGCGGCAGGTCGCGGGGGTGCATCGCCCGCCGCCATTGCTCCACGCCTGCGCTGAACCGCGAACCTGTGATCTGTTCAATGCCGGCACCGGCCAGTCCAACGGGTCGCGCTCACCGTGGGCGATTGCTGCATCAGCGGTGCTTCCCGGCAGCGGACAGGCGATGCTCGGGGTGGAGCGGGCCCTCCCGTACCTCGCGGTGGAAGCATTCGCGTGGACGGCGTACGTGAAGGCATCGCAGGACTACCGGCGCCGGCGGAATGGGTATCGCGACCTCGCGTCCCGTGTGGCCCGGGCGCCATTCACCGCGGTCAGGCCTAACGGCAGCTTCGAGTACTACGAACGGATGACGCACTTCGCCGAAGCCGGTCGGTACGACCTGGTGGCCGGCGGCGGACTCGATCCGGAAACGGACACCACGACCTACAATGGTGCGATGTGGCTGCTGGCGCGGCGCACCTACTGGTCGAATCCGGATGCCCCACCAGATTCGTCCTCCACCGAGTGGCAACGCGCGATAAGCTTCTACCGCAATCGCGCGTACGATCAGTTATATCGGTGGTCATGGACGGACACGCCGCAGGAATACGCGATGTTTCTCGACCTGATACGGGACAGCAACGATGCCAATCGCCGCGCGCTGCAACACCTGGGCGTTATCATCGCCAATCACGTCCTGAGCACGGTGGACGCGTTCATCACCATCAGGCTTCAGGGGCAGGGGCGTCTCAGGATGCTGGGCGTTGAAGGATCACTACCGCTGCACGCGTTTGGACGAGGCTTCTAGCACTCTCATGAAGTGCGTGAAGTGAGTGCTCTAATTCATTGATTAAGGGCAACTTAACGCAAACGTGAAGAGCAATTTTGCCGCCCTGCTGCTCGCGGAAGATTCGAGGCCGCTGATTCCCGCGGTGGAAGACTGGCTCTCCGCAAATGGTGCGCTGCGCGAATACGTGCGCACGGCCGATGAGCTGCTGGCCCGGTGCCTCCGGGGGAGACCGCGCGTCGTGATTGCCGACGCCAGGACCCGGCTCGAGGAGGCCGAGTCGGCGTGTACTCGCATCAAGCGTGACTCCTACACCGGCGTGATCCCGACCATCGCGTTATGCCGCGGCGGTACCGAGGACATGGAACGGTGTTTCGCGGCGGGTGCTGACGAGGTGCTGTCGCCGGACACGCCGGTTGTGGAGGCGCGGAGCCGGCTGCGAGCCGTCCTTGCCCGGTCGGATCGCGACGTGCACGTACACCCCTCCACGCGGCTGCCGGGCACCGATATCATCGAGACCTGGATCACCAGGTATTTGGCTACTGGTGAACATTTCGCTGTGTCGTATGCCGACCTGGATCACTTCAAGGAATTCAACGACCGGTACGGCTTCCACGAGGGCGATCGTGTGATCCGCGTGCTGGCTCGTATACTGCACGACGTCGTGAAGGGGGTGTGCGGTGAGCAGGGGTTCATCGGTCACATCGGAGGAGACGACTTCATCTTCATTATTCCTGCCGGCGCGGTTCAGTCCGTTTGCTCGGAGATCATCGAGGTGTTCGACGCGCTGGTTCCATTTCAGTACTCGGAGTCCGATCGGCGGGCGGGTTATTTCTTCGGCAAGGATCGTCGTGGCCAGTTGCATCGTGTGCCCTTGATGACCTTGTCGATCGGCGTCGTCACGAATGAGAAGAGGCCTTTTACCTCGGCAGCGCAGGTGAGCGAACTGGCCAGTGAAATGAAGTCGTACGCGAAGTCACTCCACGGTTCCGTGTTTTCAGTTGACCGACGCACGGATCCACTTACTCCGGTACAACCTCGTCCCGGATACCAGACTCCACCCAGCTTGCGTTTTCGATGAACGTTTCCTGCCCGGAGTGTCGCTCGGTGTTTCGCCTTGATCCGGCGAAGATCACGAGCATCTCGATGCGAGCGCGTTGCTCGGTCTGCGGAGGTTTGATTCCCGTGGGCGCGGCCATCAGCTGGGGTGACGAGCTGCCCGTCGTCGCGCCGGTGGGCGGAGCCGCGACGGGATCCACGCCGAGAGGCGTGAAACCCGTTCTCCGGGGGACGCCGGCGCATGCGGCGGCAGCCACACCAGCCGGTGCGGTTGCCTGGCCGCCTCCAGTACCGCGTGTTGAACGCCGAGCCACGACGCCACCGCGACCCCCTGCGCCGGCGTCACCGGTACTTCCAGCGTCAGGCGGGACGGCACCCTCCACGCCGCGAACGCGAACGCCGCCCTTTTCGCCGAGGATCTCCGCGGCCGTCCCGCAGGAGCCGGCGAAACCATCCGGAAAATCTCCGGCACCGCAAGCAACCCCGCGTGCCGAACCCGCGAAGGAACAGAAATCTCCGTCGACGCTGTCGATGTCATTTGGCGCGCCGTTGACGCCACCGTCACGGACCACGATTCCGGAATCGCCGGCGGCCACCAAGGAAAGTTCAACGACTGCCTTCGCGAGCGGCGGAAATGTGTCGGCCGCGTTTTCGACGCCGTCGACACCGGCACCGTCGCCGGCGGTGGTACCACGCAAGCCGATCAATCCGTTTCTCGCCAACGACCCTAACCAGAAGGCGCGCCGGCTGGCGCGCGCCCTGGTGTCGGACATGGTGGCCTATAATCCAACCAAGCGCGAAGAAGGCATCCAGGCCGGTACGCTGAAGCAGCTCTTTCGCGACGAGATCAAGAAGAGTTACGAAGAGTTCGTCGAGCAGGTCGGCCGCGAGTTCGCCGAGTCGACGGGGCATTTCCAGGAAGCGCTGAACGACGTGCTGGCCGGCGGCCGGAAGATCTTCTAGGGCTCCGGTGCAAGGGTGGATGCGTGGACCACGCTCCGCTATACTGCTGAACGTCAGGCACTTGCGGAGCGAGCCGTTTCTCCCTGTCGAGGCGAGAGCGGCTCTTCGCACACCGGGAGGCAGGAACAGCGATGGCGGAATCGGAGCGCGCCCGCTCTCTGAACGAGTTGCACGAGCGGCTCGAGGAGCTCAGGAGGCATCTTTGACCTCGCGCGTCTGCGCGACGAGCAGGGACGTCTCGAGGAACAGATGGCCGACGGCGCCTTCTGGAACAACCAGGACAACGCGAAGGTCGTCGTCCAGCGCGTCAAGGAACTGAAGGGCTGGGTCGAGCCCTTCGACCGGCTCGATGACCGCATAACGAGTGCTCGCGAGCTGGACGAGCTCCTCGACGCGGAACCCGATACCGCGGTGGCGGCGGAACTGGACACCGAGCTCCGGTCGCTGACCGGTGACATCCGCGAATTCGAGGTGCGCTCGCTCCTTCGCGGGCCCGATGACTGGCGGAGCGCCCAGATCGAGATTGCCGCCGGCGCGGGCGGCACTGAGGCGATGGACTGGTCGGAAATGCTCATGCGCATGTACACGCGGTGGGCGGAACGTCATGGCTACACCGTCGAGATTCTCGACATGAGCGAGGGCGAGGAAGCCGGCATCAAGGGGGCAGTCCTCGAAATCACCGGCCAGTTCGCGTACGGTTTCCTGCGCACCGAAACCGGCGTGCACCGGTTGGTCCGCATCTCGCCGTTCGACTCCAACGCCCGCCGTCACACGTCGTTCGCGCAGGTGTTCGTGTATCCGGTCGTCGATACCGAGATCAACATCGAGATCCGCGAGGAAGACATTCGCATGGACGTCTTCCGCGCCAGCGGCGCCGGCGGCCAGCACGTGAACAAGACGAGTTCCGCGGTCCGCCTGACGCACATCCCCTCGGGCATCGTGGTGTCATCGCAGCAGGAGCGCTCGCAGTTCAAGAACAAGGCGACCGCGATGAAGCAGCTCAAGAACAAGCTGTACCAGCTCGAAGCAGAAAAGCAGGCGGCGGCCAAGGCGAAGCTGGACGCCACCAAGGCGGACAACACGTTCGGGAGCCAGATCCGCAGCTACGTGTTCCAGCCGTACACGATGGTCAACGATCACCGGACAGAGCTCAAGATCCCGGACGTGCAGCGGATCATGGACGGCGACATCGACGAATTCATCGAGGCCTACCTCAAGCGGTTCGGCGCCCCCTCGCGAGCCGCGGAGGCCGTGTGAGCGACGACCTGAATTTCGTGATGAAGGCGCGGCGCGAAAAACTGTCCGCGCTCGACGCCGCGGGCGTGGCCCCTTTTGCGTATGCCTTCGACCCGACGCACGACGCGTCGGCTGCGTTGCGAGCGCTGCCCGATGGCGCCGAAGAGGGAGCGACCGTGCGCGTCGCCGGGCGGCTGGTGGCATGGCGGCCACACGGCAAGACGGTGTTCGGTCACCTGGCCGACCAGTGGTCGCGAATCCAGCTCTACTTCCGCCGCGATGACCTCGGCGAAGAGGTCTTCCGGCTGGTTGACCTGCTGGACCTGGGCGACGTGATCGGCGTCTCCGGCCCCCTGTTCCGCACGCGCACGGGAGAAACCACCATCCGCGTGGAGTCGGTGACGCTGCTGGCGAAGTCGCTCCGCCCGCTCCCGTTCGGGAAGGAGGAGCGCGCCGACGGACAACTCGTCAGGCACTCGGGGTTCGCCGATCCCGAGCAGCGGTACCGCCAGCGTTATGCAGACCTGGCCGTTCATCCGGAGGTCCGGCGCCGGTTCGTGGCGCGCTCGCGGATGATCTCGGCGATCCGTGCGTACCTCGACGCGCTCGACTACCTGGAGGTGGAGACGCCGGTGCTGCAGCCGCAGTATGGCGGGGCGGCCGCGCGGCCGTTCCTGACGCACCATAACGCGCTGGACATGCCGTTGTACCTGCGCATCGCCGACGAGCTGTACCTGAAGCGGCTGGTGGTGGGCGGTTTCGGGCGAGTGTACGAGATCGGCCACGACTTCCGGAACGAGGGCATCGACCGGACGCACAATCCGGAATTCACGATGCTGGAGTTCTACGAAGCGTTTGCGGACTATACGACCATGATGTCGCGCGTCGAGTCGCTGCTGGTCGCGGCGGCCAGCGCGGTGGCGAACGTGCTGGGCGCGGACGCTATTTCAACGGAAGAGCGGATCGTGCTGCCTGACGATTCACTGGTCGTGGTCCCGTCACTCCATCCGCCGTTTCCGCGTATCGAATGGGTGCCCTCGCTGAATGGGGCCGCCGGCCTGGACGTCATGGCGCTCAACCAGGGTGATCTCCGCCACCTCGGCGAACGCGTCGGCGTGAACAACGTGGCGACGATGAGCCGGCCCAAGTTGCTCGACGAGATCTTCCAGGCCCTGGTCGAGAGCCGGCTCGAATCTCCGACGTTCGTGCTCGATTATCCCAAGGAGCTGTCACCACTCGCCAAGCCCAAGCGTGGAAATGTCGCGCTGACCGAACGGTTCGAGTTGTTTGCGAAGGGTAAGGAAATGGCGAATGCCTTCAGCGAGCTCAACGATCCGATCGATCAGCGGGCCCGGCTCGAAGCGCAGGCCGGGTTGAAGGCCGCCGGGGACGAAGAAGCCGTGGGTGTTGACGAGGACTACCTTCGTGCGATGGAATACGGCATGCCGCCGATGGGAGGTGTAGGTATCGGCATCGACCGGCTGTTCATGTATCTCACGAATACGGCGAACATCCGCGACGTGATCCTGTTCCCGACCATGAGGCCCGAATGAAGTCGCTGGAAATGACCATCGCGATGCGCTACCTGCGCGCGCGCCGGGGATCCCGCCTGCTTTCGTTCATCAGCCTGATCGCCATCGGTGGGGTGGTGGTGGGTGTGAGCGCGTTGATCGTCGTCATGGCCGTCATGAACGGACTGCAGCGTGACCTGCGGGAGAAGATCCTGATCGGCAGCCCGGATTTGCGGTTGCTGACGTTCGGCGCCGAAATGCGCATGCCCGACTGGAGGACGGTGCTCGACTCCGTGAAGCGCGTGCCCGGGGTTGTGGCCGCCGCGCCCTGGGTCCACACCAAGGGCGTGATTCGGTCCGGGTCCAACGAGCCGCAGCTCGCGTTCATCTCGGGTATCGAACCCCAGGCTCGCGGCGTGCCCGACGTGACCTCGATTCGCAGCCATGCACTGGAGGGAGACTTCCGGTTCGAGTCGCTGGACGGCACGAAGAGCGGTGCGGTGGTGGGTGACCTGCTCGCCTCGCGGATCGGCGTCAAGGTCGGTTCCACCGTCACGCTCATCGGTGCGTCTCTGAAGGACGTCTCGGCCTCGACCGGCAACGTCGTGCCTAACGTGCTGGAGTTCGAGGTGACTGGCGTGTTCCGGACCGGCATGTTCGAATACGATGACAACTACGTGTTCATCTCGCTCGACAAGGCCGCGGAACTGGCGAGCCTCGATTCGGCGGTGACCGGCATCGAGATCAAGACGGAAAACCGGTGGGTGGCCTCCGAAGTGGGCCAGCGCCTCGAGGAGGCGTTCAGCTACCCGTACCGTGCTGTCGACTGGCAGGAACAGAACAGCTCCCTGTTCCAGGCCCTCAAGCTCGAGAAGCTGGGGATGGGCGTCATCCTTGGCCTGATCATCCTGGTGGCCGCGTTCAACATCGTCAGCAACCTGACGATGGTGGTCGCCGACAAGACCCGGGAGATCGGGATCCTGAAGGCGATGGGCATGCGGTCGTCGTCGATCAAGCAGATCTTCTTCCTGCAGGGGCTCACCATCGGCGTGCTGGGCACTGCGTTAGGCGTCGGGCTCGGGTTGGCGGTGTCCATGCTGGTCGGACGGAACAAGCTGATCCCACTCGACCCGCAGATCTACTTCATCGATCACCTGCCCGCGTTCAACGAAGTCTCGGACGTGCTCCTGACCATAGCGGCCAGTGTCCTCATCGCGGCGCTCGCCACGCTCTACCCCTCGCAGCAGGCGGCACGTCTGTACCCGCTGGAGGCGATACGCCATGAATAGGGGCATGGGGCACCGGGCATGGGT